>NZ_JBFAIA010000052.1:0-47201 GCF_040654455.1 Nonomuraea sp. NPDC050691 | reverse complement strand
GGCCAGCTCGCGGTAGGTCAGCCGCTCGCCCTCGAAGACCAGCGCCGTCGCCTCCGGCGTCCGCTCCGCCTGCTCGAAGACCAACTCGTGCAGGGTCCCGCCCGGATGCTCCCGGGCGGTGGAGTTCCAGAGCGCGAGCTGAGCCGCGTCCTGCGGCGAGATACCAATATGTCCTGACAAGGCGCGGAGGTAGTGATCCCGGATCTCCGCGATCTGGCAGGAGGGGAACTGCGTGGTGTCGTAGGAGATGGTCAGCGTCAGTCCCTGGCCGGGCGTCCGGACGAAGGCCGCACTGAAGGCGAAGTCGGTCTGCTCGAAGAAGTCCTGGCCCTCGATGGGCGTGGCGGCGCCGCCGTCCACGTGGAAGTCGCGGAAGTCCACGTGCGTGTCCAGCAGGCGCGCGCGACCGCTGGCCCGCTGGATCTCGAAGAGCGGGAAGTGCCGGTACGGCAGCGCCGCCACCTCCGCCTGGAAGACCCGCTGGACCAGTTCGGGAGCGTCGGCGCGCACACGCAGCGGGAGGGTGTTGAGGAACAGGCCGAGCACCTCGGCACCCGCCTCGCTCTCCGGGCGGCTGTGCGTGAGCATCCCCGTGAGGACGTCCGGGTCGCCGGTCAGCAGCGCCATGACGCGCACGTGCGCCGCGAGCAGCACCGAGCGCAGGGGCACCCGGGCGGCGGCCGCCTCCTCGGCCAGCGCTTTCGCCAGGTCGGCGGGGAGTGCCGTGGCGAGGACCTCGACCTTGCGCGGTCCGCCGGTGGGGTAGCCGGGCATCCGGGGCAACCGGCCCTCCGGTGCCTCGGCGATCGTCTCCCGCCAGAACTCCGCCGCCTCCGGACGGGCGAGCACGGCCTTCTCGGCCGCCACCAGGTCACGGAAGCGCGCCCCCGGCGGTTCCACCGGCAGCCCTGGCGTCGCATAGCGCGCCAGCAGCTCGCTGACCAGCGTCGCCACGCTCCACCCGTCGAGGATCGCGTGGTGGAAGTAGACGGTCAGCGCGAACCTGCCGGCTTCGGGCCGCACGTGGACGCGGAGCAGGGGAGCCTGCGTCCAGTCGAACGGCCCGTACTCCGGCTCGCCGCCGGAAACGGTCAGCGGGATCTCCGCGCGGTCGTGCACGAGCTGGACGGGCTCGCTGAACCCGGTCAGGTCGAAGGAGGTCCGCAGGACCTCGTGCCGCGCCGACAGCTCGTCCAACGCCCTGACCAGCGCCGCCTCGTCGAACGTGCCGCGCAGTGTGAGCGTGGTGTGGTCATGGAAGGTCACGCCGTCCAGCTCGCTGTGGTACAGCATCCCCGCCTGGAGAGCGCTGAGCGGGTAGGCGTCGATGATCATCGCGTGAGCCTCTCTCGGTCCGCCGGGCTGAGCAGGTCGAAGGCTCCCGCCGTGGATTCCGGTACGGCCTGACGCGGCCGCAGGGCGGTGGCCAGTTCAGCGACCGCCTGATGGGTGAACAGGTGCTGCAGTTCCACGCCGTAGCCCATGGCGCGCAGCCGGGCCACGACCTTGAGGCTGCTGATCGAGTCGCCGCCCACGGCGAAGAAGGTGTCGTTCCTGCCGACCCGGCCGAGGCCGAGAACCTCCTGCCAGACCTGCGCGACGGCGCGTTCCGCTTCGCCGCGTGGCGGCTCCCAAGGCTGGTCGGCCGGGCGGCTGGGGGCGGGAAGGGCGGCGCGGTCGAGCTTGCCGTTGGGAGTGACGGGCAGGCGGTCCAGCCGCACCCACGCTGTCGGGATCATGAAATCCGGCAGCAGACCGGACAGGTTGGGGATGTCGCCGACGACGTATCCGACCAGGCGGCCGTCCACGAGCTTGGCCGCCGCTCCCGTGACGCCGGGCTGTTCGCGCAGGACGGCCTCGATCTCGCCGAGCTCCACGCGCATGCCGCGGATCTTGACCTGGTGGTCGGTGCGGCCGAGGTATTCGAGTTCGCCGGAGGGCAGCCAGCGGGCCAGGTCGCCGGTTCGGTAGAGGCGTTGGCCGTTGGGTGCGGGGAGGAAGCGTTCGGCGGTCAGGCCGGGCCGGTTGAGGTAGCCGCGGGCGAGTTGGATGCCGCCGATGTAGAGCTCGCCGGGTGTGCCGATGGGGACTTCGCGCAGGTGCTCGTCGAGGACGTGGAGGGTGGTGTTGTCGACTGGTTTGCCGATGGGCACGGTCGGTTCGCCGGGGTGGCAGGGGTGCCAGGAGACGTCGACGGCGGCTTCGGTGGGCCCGTAGAGGTTGTGCAGGCCGGGGAGGTCGATGCCGGTGGGGAGGGCTTCGCCGGAGCAGATGATGCGTGGCGGGGGCTGGATGTCGTCTTCTTCGAGGAAGGCTTGGAGCATGGAGGGGACGAAGTGGGCGGTGGTGATGTTTTCGTTTTTGATGAGGTCGCGGAGGTAGGCGGTGTCGCGGTGGCCGTCGGGGCGGGCGATGACCATGGTGGCGCCGGTGATGAGGGGCCAGAAGAGTTCCCAGACCGAGACGTCGAAGGTGGTGGGGGTTTTGTGCAGGACGCGGTCTTGGGGGGTGAGCTGGAAGGTGTCCTGCATCCAGCGCAGCCGGTTGACGATGGCGCGGTGGGAGACGCCCACGCCCTTCGGCCGTCCGGTGGAGCCGGAGGTGAAGATGACGTAGGCCAGATTGTCCTCGCGCACCCGTACGACGGGCGCCGGGCCCGCATGCCTGTCCGCTGCCGTGAGCACCAGGTCGGCACCCGCGTCGGCCAGCATGCCGCGCGTCCGCTCGGCCGGATGGCCGGGATCGAGCGGCAGGTAGGCGCCGCCGGCCGCCAGCACCCCGAGCAGCACGACCGGGAGGTCCAGCCCGCGCTCCATGCAGACGCCGACCGGCTGGTCCACCCGCACGTCAAGCCCGGCCGCCACTTCGCGGGCCCGCTCGGCCAGCTCGCGGTAGGTCAGCCGCTCGCCCTCGAAGACCAGCGCCGTCGCCTCCGGCGTCCGCTCCGCCTGCTCGAAGACCAACTCGTGCAGGGACCCGCCCGGATGCTCCCGGGCGGTGGCGTTCCACCGTGAGATCTGCTCCCGCTCCTCGGCCGGCAGGATGTCCAGGCGCCCCACGGGCACGTCGGGCGCCGCCACCACAGCACGCAGGAGTGCGGCGAACCGCCGCGCCAGCCGCTCGATCGTCTCCGGCTGGAACAACTCGACGTTGTAGACGAAGCGCCCCTGCACCAGCTCACCGCGCTCGGCGGCGTAGAGCTCCAGGTCGAACCGGGTGGTCGTGCTGTCCGGCTCGAAGCCCTCGCCGCCGTCGCGATAGCTCTGCAGCGCGAACAGCACCTGTACCAGCGGCGGGCGGCTGACATCGCGTTCGGGGTCCAGCTCGGCGACCAGCTTCTCGAAGGGCAGCTCCTGGTGGTCGTAGACCTCGAGCGCCCCGTCCCGCGTACGGCGAAGCAACTCGGCGAACCCGGGATCGCCCGCCAGCCGCGCCCGCAGCGGGAGCAGGTTGACGAACAGCCCCACCATCTCCTCGAACTCCGGCCTGGTCCGCCCGGCCACCGGCGACCCCACCGCGAAGTCGGTCATGCCGGACCAGCGGGCCAGCAGCACCTGGAAGGCGGCGAGCAGCCCCATGTAGAGCGTCGCCCCCTCGGCCCGGCACAGCTCGCGGAAGGCCGCCACGTCCAGCTCCAGGTCGTGCCAGCCGCCCCGGAAGCCCTGCCGAGGCGGGCGTGGCCGGTCCAGGGGCAGCTCGAGCACCTGCAACCCGTCCAGCTCGCCGCGCCAGAACTTCAGGTCATCGGCCAGACGCGCGCCGCTCAGCCGCTCTCGCTGCCACAACGCGTAATCGCCGAAACCCAGCCGCGGTCCGCTCTCCGGTGGCGCCAGGAGTTCGCGGAGGATGAGGTCGGCCGACCAGCCGTCGGCGACGATGTGATGGACGGCGACGAGCAGCGCGTGGTCGTCGGGCGCCAGCCGCACCAGCGTGGCGCGCAGCAGCGGACCGGTCGCCAGCTCGAAGGGCAGCGCGGCGTCGGTGCTGAGCACCTGTCTGGCCGCCGCCTCCGTCGTCACGTCCACGACGCGCAGCGGGACACGTACCCGGTCTGTCACCCGCACCTCCGGCCGCCCATCGGGGCCGGCGGGGAAGGTCATGCGCAGGCTCTCGTGCCGGGCGACCACGGCGTCGAGCGCCTGCCGCAGCCGCTCGACGTCGAGCGGGCCGCGGAGCCTGGCCGACACGGGCAGCACGTAGGCGCTCGTCCCGGGGGCGAACTGCTCCATGAACCACAGCCGCTCCTGCGCGAACGACAGCGGCGGATCGCTGCCCTCGGCACGTCGCGGGATCTCCTCCGCAGCGCCCAAGCCCGCCACCGCCTTGCGGAAACGGGACTCCACGCGCGCACGCCGCTCATCCACGCTCGTCGGCCTCCTCGGCCAGGTGCTCCAGCGCCGCCGCCAGCAGGCGTGGCGTCGGGTGGGTGAAGGCCAGCTTGAGCGGCACCTCCAGTTCGGCGGCCGCGGCGATGCGGGCCGTGGTCCTGGTGGCCAGCAGCGAGTGGCCCCCGAGCTGGAAGAAGTCGTCCAGCACGCCCACCCGCTCCAGCCCCAGCACCTCGGACCAGACCATGCAGACGAGCTCCTCGGCCGCGCTGGCCGGCGGCTCGTACGCCGTGCTCAGCTGCTGGCCCGGTGCGGGCAAAGCATCCTGGTCGACCTTGCCGCCGGGGGTCAGCGGGATGCGGTCGAGCGAGACGATCGCGCCGGGCACCATGTGCGGGGGGAGCTCGGCGATGAGGTGATCGCGTAACGCGGCTCCGGCGTCGTGGACGGCGTAGGCGATCAGGCGGTCGTCGCGGACCACCACGGTGGCCTGCCGTACTGACGGGTGGGCGAGCAGCACGGATTCCACCTCGCCCGGCTCCACGCGGAAACCGCGCACCTTCACCTGCCGGTCCATGCGGCCGAGGATCTCCAGCCTGCCGTCCAGGCGGAAGCGGGCCCGATCGCCGCTGCGGTAGCGGCGCGAGCCGTCAGGGCCAGGGACGAAGCGCTCGCCCGTGAGGGCGGGCGCGCCCCGGTAACCGCGCGCCAGGCCGCTGCCGCCGATGTGGAGCTCGCCCGCGACACCGGGCGGTACCGGGAGCCCGTCGGGGGCCAGCACCTCGAGCGTGGTGCCGGGCAGGGCGACACCAACGGTCGGGCGGCGCAGCGCTTCGGCGGGGTCCATGTCGGCGGTGGCGGCGATGATCGTGGTCTCGGTGGGGCCATAGCTGTTGATCAGGCGAACGCCGGGGGGCCCGGACTCGTACCAGGTGGCCAGGGCGGGGCCCGGCAGCGGGTCGGCGCCCAGGATGAGCAGCCGGAGACCGGGCGGCCAGGCGACGTCCATGGCCAGCAGTTCCTGCCAGTACGACGTGGGCAGGTCCAGCACGGTGAGCGCGGAACCTTCCGGAGTCTTCAGGAAGTCGGGCAGCGGGTCGTCCGGGCACAGGACGAGCTCGGCGCCGGCGGCCAGGGCCGGGTAGATCTCCTCGGCGTGCGTGTCGAAGCTCGGCGAGGCGAACTGCAGGACGCGGTCGCCCGGCCCGAGCTCGTAGTGCTCCCGCATCCAGCTCACCCGCGAGGCGAGCGCTTCGCGCGGCACCTCCACGCCCTTGGGGCGTCCGGTCGAGCCCGAGGTGTAGATCACGTAGGCCAGCGAGCCCGGCACTGAGGCATGGGGCGATTCTTCTGACTCGCGTAGATCGTCCTCGTCCAGCACCAGGGCCGCGCCCGCGTCCGCCGCCATCCACCGCAGCCGCTCCGGCGGGTAAGCCGGGTCGAGCGGCAGGTAGGCGCCGCCTGCCTTGCCGACGGCGAGCATCCCGGCGATCAGCTCCACCGAGCGCCTGGCGCGCAGGCCCACGACCGTGTCCGGGCCGACTCCGGCCTTGGACAGGCGCCCCGCCAGCGCGGCGGCCATGGCGTCCAGCTCGGCGTAGGTGACCCGGCGGGTGCCGTGACTCACCGCCGGCGCGTCGGGCGCCAGCCGTACGCGCTCATGGAAGAGGTCGAGCACGTCGCGCGCGGCCGGCTGCGGCGTGTCGAGGACCGGCAGCCTGTCCTCGGGCAGAATCATCGCCGCGCGCAGCGCGGACAGCGGCGCGCCCGGGTCACCCGCGACCGTCTCCAGCACCCGCTCCCAGCGCCGCAGCAACCGCGTCGCGGTCTCCTCCTCGAACAGGTCGCTGGCGAAGGACAGCATCGCCCAGAGGGAGCCGTCGAACTGGGTGATGTCCAGCATCAGGTCGAACTTCGCCTGGGTCGCCCCCGGGTCGAACATCTCCACCTCGATGCCCGGCAGCGGAAGGGCGGAGGCCTCCTTGTCCTGGATCACGAACATCGCCTGGAACAGCGGCGTCGTGCTCAGGTCGCGGCGGATGCCGAGGTCGTTGAGCAGGCGCTCGAAGGGGATGTCCTGGTGCGCGAAGGCGTCCAGGACCGTCGCCCTGGTCCGCGCGAGCAGCGTGCGGAAGGACGGGTCGCCGGACAGATCGCCGCGCAGCACGAGCGTCTCGGGGAAGAAGCCGACGACGTCGTGGAGTTCCGGGCGATCACGACCGGCGATGACCGAGCCGACCGTGACGTCGTCCGTGCCGCAGTGCGCCGCCAGCAGGAGCTGGTAGGCGGCCAGCAGGACCATGAAGAGCGTGCCGCGCTCGTCCCTGGCCAGCTGCTCCAGGCGGGCCGTCAGCTCGGGGCCGATGCGGCGCGCGCAGTAGTCGCCACTGGGCCGGCGAACGGCCGGCCGCGGCCGATCCGTGGGCAGGTCGAGCGGCTGCACGCCGTCGAGCTGGGCCCGCCAGTAGTCCAGGGACTCCTGCGACGGCTCCCGGCCACGCTGCCAGGCCGCGTAGTCGCGGTAGTCGACCGAGGGAGCGCTCAGCGCGGCCGCGTTCCCGGTGTAGCAGGCGGCCAGCTCGGAGAAGATGATCTTCAGGGACCAGCCGTCGGCCACCAGGTGATGCAGGACCAGGCAGAGCACATGATCGGTTGCCGACAGCGTGATCAGATGCACCCGCACCAGAGGGCCCGTGGCCAGGTCGAACGGCGCATTGGTCAGCTCGGCCACGATCGCCGTGGCGCGGGCCTCGCGTTCGGACGCGGGCAGGTCCGCGAGGTCCACCAGCACCGGATCGAGCTTCAGCTCCGGCTCGACGACCTGGACCGGACTGCCCGCCACGGCGGGGAAGCGGGCCCGAAGCATCGGGTGCCGCGCCGCCACGGTGGTCAGCGCCCCGGCGAGGTCCTGGATGGACAGCTCGCCCCGCAGCCGCTGCACCATGTACATGTTGTAGGAGGCGTCGGCAGGGTCGAGCCGCTGCAGGAACCAGAGCCGCTCCTGCCCGTAGGAGAGCGGCGCCGGCGCGTCCGGATCGCTGCGCGCGGGAATGCCGGTGGGCCGCGCCTTCGGCTGCCGCTGGAGCCTGCGCTCCAGCGCCGCGCGCTGTTCCGGGCTGAGCCGGGCCAGCCGCCCTCTCACCTCACTCATCCGTCCGCGCCCTCCGCCAGCAGATCGTCCAGCTCGACGTCGCCGAGCTGGAGTTCCAGTACGGCCAGCGCGTGCTCGGCCACCGTGGTCAGCTCGAAGCAGACCTGCAGGTTCATCTCGATCCCGTACGCCTCCCGATACCGGGTGATCAGCAGGACGGCCAGCAGCGAGTGCCCGCCGAGCGCGAAGAAGTCGTCCTCGATGCCCACCCGGTCACGGCCGAGCAGCTCGCCCCAGAGCGCGCACAGCTCCTCCTCCAGCGGCGTCTCCGGCGCGACATAGGTGGTGCCCAGGTCGCTGCGGCCGGGCCCCGTGGGCGCCGGCAGCGCGGCGCGGTCGAGCTTCCCGCTCGGGCTCAGGGGGAACTCGGTGACCTGCACGAACGCCTGCGGCACCAGCGCCGGCGGCAACGTGCGGGCCAGCCCGGTCCGCATCTCGTGCGACAGCCGGCTCGCCTCGCCCGTCCAGTCCACGTAGGCCACCAGCCCGCGGCCGCCCGGCGCGTCGTCGCGCAGGGCCACAACGGCCCTGCGCACCTGGGGGTGCTCGGCCAGCGCCGCCTCGATCTCGCCCAGCTCGACTCGCCAGCCGTGCACCTTCACCTGGTCGTCGATGCGGCCGAGGAACTCCAGCTCCCCGTCGGCGCGCAGTCTGGCCAGGTCGCCCGTGGCGTACAAGCGCGCGCCCGGCGGGCCGTACGGGTCGGGGACGAAGCGTTCGGCCGTCAGCCCCGGCCGTCCCGCGTAGCCGCGGGCCACCTGGACGCCGCCGATGTGCAGGTGACCGGGTACGCCGACGGGCATCGGCTCCAGGTGCTCGTCGAGGACGTGCAGGCGGCAGCCGGGCATCGGGCGGCCGATGGGGATCACCGTCTCGCCCGGCCGGCAGGCGTGCCAGGAGACGTCGACGGCCGCCTCGGTGGGGCCGTAGAGATTGTGCAGCTCCACGCCGGGCAGGCGGTCGAAGAAGCGGGCCACCAACCTGGGGGGCAGCTCCTCGCCGCTGCACACCACGCGCCGCAGGGACGTGCACGACTCGATGTTCGCCTCCTCCAGGAAGAGGGCGAGCATGGACGGCACGAAGTGCATCGTGGTGACCGCGTGCCGCTTGATCAGGTCGCGCTGGTGGCTGGGGTCGCGGTGGCCGCCCGGCCGTACCGGGACGAGGCAGGCGCCCTGCAGCAGCGGCCAGAAGAACTCCCACACCGACACGTCGAAGCTGGTCGGGGTCTTCTGCATCACCACGTCGCCGGCCGTCAGGCCGAACGTCTCCTGCATCCAGGCGAGGCGGTTGACGATGCCGCGGTGGGTGTTGACCACGGACTTCGGCCGGCCGGTCGAGCCCGAGGTGTAGATCAGGTACGCGGCGTCGTCCGGTCCGGTGACCGGCTCGAGATCGCCGGAGTCGAGGTCGTGGTCGTCCTCCAGCAGCACCGTCCTGATCGGCCCGCCGGGTGGCAGGTGGCGCTGGGTGAGCAGCACCCGCGCGCCGCAGTCGGAGAGCATGAACTCCAGCCGGTCCTGCGGGTATTCGGGGTCCAGCGGCACGTACGCCCCGCCCGCCTTGAGGACGGCGAGGAGCGCGACGACCAGCTCGGGCGAGCGTTCCGCACGGACCGCGACAGGCTGGCCACGTTCGACGCCGATGTGCCGCAACCACCGGGCGAGCCGGTTGGCGCGGCCGTTGAGCTCGGCGTAGGTGAGCGTGACATCGCCGAAGAGCACCGCGGGAGCGTCGGGTGTCGCGGCGGCCTGGGCCTCGATCAGCGTGTGCAGGGTCCCGGGCGCGGCCTCGGGCCCGCCGGCCCCGAGGGCCAGCACCCGCTCACGCTCGTCCCCCGCGAGCACCGGGAGCGCGGAAACCGTCCGGTCGGGGTCGGCGACGGCCGACTCGACCAGAGTCCGCAGGTTCGTCTCGAAGCGTTCGATCGTCTCCGGCTCGAACAGGTCGGTGGCGTACTCCAGCCGGGTGTGCAGCTGCCCGTCGCGCATGTTGACGTCGAGCTGGATGTCCACCTTCGCGGTGCCGTTGGCGACCTGCCCTTCGTTGGTGCGGATGGCCAGGTTGAACATCACCTGATAGAGGGGCGGCACGCTCAGATCCCGGGTGGGCTGCAGGTCCTCCACGAGCCGCTCGAACGGCAGCTCCTGATGGTCCAGCGCCTCGGCCACCGTCGCCCGCACGCGGGCGGCGGCCTCACGGAAGCTGGGCGCGCCCGACAGGTCCACGCGCAGCGGCACCGCGTTGACGAACATGCCGATGACCGGCTCGGTCTCGGGCAGCAGCCGTCCCGCGACCGGCGTGCCCACCACGATGTCGTCGATCCCTGACCAGCGCGACAGCACGGCCGCGTACGCGGTGAGCATCACCGTGAACAGCGTCGTGTTGAGCTCCTTGGCCAGGCGCTCCACGCTTGCCGACAGCTCGGGGGAGTAGGCGCCGAGCTGTATCCCGCCCCGATAGGTACGGCGGGCCGGCCGCGGCCGGTCGCCCGGCAGCGCGAGGTCGGCGGGCACCCCGGCCAGTCGTTCGCGCCAGTGCGCCAGCTCGCTCTCCAGGAACTCGCCGGACAACCTGCCGCGTTGCCACACGGCGAAGTCGGCGAACTGGATCGGCAGGTCAGGCAGCTTCGGCGCCCGGTTCTCGCCGAGCGCGTCGTAACACTCCCCGACCTCGTCCATGAAGATCATGGAGGAGACGCCGTCGAAGATCGTGTGATCGAAGACGATGACCTGCCGCAGATCGTCCTCGGCCAGCTTGACATGCCTGGCACGGAACAGCGGCGCCCGCTCCATGTCGAACGGCAGGACCGCGTCCGCCTTGGCCAGGCGGGCCAGCTCCGCCTCCGCGTCGGCCCGCGGGAGGTGGGTCAGGTCCGTCTCCGTCAGCACCGTGGGCGGCGCGTCGGGGCTGACGATCTGCACGACCTGCCCGTCGCGGAACTCGAAAGTGGTGCGCAACGCCTCATGACGCCGCACCACGATGTCGATCGCCCGCTCCAGCCGGCGCGGGTCCACCGGCTGCCTGGCCGCCATCGGCATGTACATCCCGATGTTGTAGACGGCCAGGTCGGGCTCGAAGCGCGAAAGGAACCACATCCGCTCCTGGCCGGAGGACGCGGGGAAGGCATCACTCACTGTCCATCGCCTCTCGCAGGCTCTTCGGCCGCATGTCGGTCCACACCTGCTCGATGTGTTCCAGGCACTGCTCCTTGGTGCCGGAGAAGCCGGCGTCGTACCAGCCGGAGGGGTTGTCCCGGCCGGCGGGCCAGATGGAGTACTGCTCCTCGTCGTTGAGAACGACCTTGGTCTCTGCGTCTGTGCTCATGCGGAACTCCGGGGAAGGCGGGGGATGGTCTGGGTGGCGGGCCCGGTGGTGCCCGGGGTGGACCCAGAAGTGGTCGCCGCGGCGGCGTCGATCAGGGCTGCGACCCCGGCCACGGTCGGCTCCTCGAAGAGGCTGCGCATCGGCAGCCGCACCCCCAGCTCCTTCCGGATGAGGGCGATGAGCTGGACCGCGATGAGCGAGTTGCCGCCCAGCTCGAAGAAGTCGTCGTCGATGCCGATGTGGTCGCCGCCGAGCACCTCGCCCCACAGGCGGGCGATCGTGGCCTCGGCGTCGTTGCGCGGGGCGACGTAACCCTCGGCAGGCGCCTTGTCCTGCCGGTCGGCGACCGCTGCCGGATCGAGTTCGGTCTCGACGGTGTCCTGGGTCAGCGAGCCGACGCCGGCGACGAGCTCGGCCACCGTACTGGCTGCCACCACGACCTGGGGGCCGAGGGGGGCGGCGAGCAGCCGGCGCAGCGAGACGGCCCCGTCGGCCGGCCTGATGCCGCCCGCGTCGTCGGCCGCGGCGGCCGCGGCCGGGGCGGCGCGCTGGGAGTCGGCGCTGGCGACGACCCCGGCCACCACGGCATCGGTGTCGATCCGCCGGAGGACGTAGTCGGAGATCTGCACCAGCACCGTGCCGTCGGGCGCGATCAACGTGACGTCCACGACCAGCACCTCGTCGGTGTCGGTGCTGGTGATGCGCAGGTGGCTCCAGAACGCCTCGGGCAGGCTCCCGCGCACGGTGATGCGGCCGTAGCCGAGCGGCAGGTAGTGACCCTCGACCTGGATCCAGCTGAAGGTGGTGGCGGCGTCGAGCAGGGCCGGGTGCAGCCCCCAGCGGTCGAGATCGACCAGCAGCACGTCGTTGGCCTCGAACAGGCCGAGCGCCTCCTGGCTGCCGGTGTGCGTGGCGGTCAGGGTCCTGTGCCAGTGCCCGCCCAGCGTGAGCAGACCCGACAGTGGGACGCCGCCCTGCCCGTCCGCCGTGGGCACACAGCGATCCATGATCGCGCGTAGGTCCACGCGGTCGGCCGCCGGCGGGTCCACCTTGGCCGCCATGCCTCTGGCATGGGTGCGGTGTGTTCCGCCGATGATGCTCTGCACCTGGAACTCCGCGCCGTCCGCCTCCGGGGTGAAGACCACCCGTACCTCGGCGGTCGCCCCGTCGGCCACCGACAGCGGTTCGACGAACACCACGTCGCGCAGCTCGATGAGCCCGCTGCCGGGGAGCACCGCCTCGGCGGCCGTCCTGGCCAGCTCGACGTGACCGGTTCCCGGCAGCACCGGTACGTCGGCGATGCGGTGTTCGTCCAGTACCCAGTGCGTGCCCGGCGAGAGCGTGCCGCTGCACCAGTCGAGTCCTTCGCCGGCGTGCCGGGCGTCGAGGACCGGGTGGTCGATCGCCTTGATCCGGTCGCCGCGCTGCAACGCGACGAACCCGGCGGGCGCCGCGGTCTCCGCCGCCATGCCGACTTCCAGCCACCTGCCCCAGTTGACGCTGACGACCTGGGACGCGTTCCAGCCTCGTCCGGCGCGGGCGTGCGCGTCGAGGAAGTTGTTGGCCGCGCAGTAGTCGATCTGCCCGAACCCGCCCGCCACCGCGGTGATCGACGAGCAGAGCACCACGGCTTCCAGTTCCAGGTCGCCGAAGGCCTCCTGCAGCGCCAGCGTGCCGAGCACCTTGGGGCGGAGCACGGCCTCCGCCGCCTCCCTCTCCTTGATCTGGGCCATGCCGCCGCCGGGCAGGCCGGCCGCGTGGACGAGCACGTCCACCCGGCCGAAGGCGGCGAGCGTCTCGTCCCTGACCCGGCGCATGTCCGCCGGATCCGTCACGTCGGCGGCGAGGGTCAGCACCCGCGCCCCGGCGGCCTCCATCCGGCGGATCGCCTCGACGGCGCGCGCCTCGCGGGCCGAGCGCGGCGGGCCGTCGGGCAGCCCGCTCCTGGACAGCAGGACGAGGTTGACGCGGGCGCGCGCCGCCAGGTCCTCGGCCAGCGAGACGCCGATGCCGCCCAGACCGCCGGTGATCACATACACCTGGCCGTCGCGCGGCTCGCCCGGCTCGCTCGCCACCTCCACCTGCTCGTATCCGAGCAGCCACCGCTTCCCGCCGCGCAGGGCGACCGGGGCCAGCAGCCCGGCCTCGCCGGGCTCCGCCTCGCGGCCCAGCTCGGCGGCGACGCCACGCACCGCGTCAAGATCCGGCGCGTCGATGTGGCGGACACGCAGCCACGGCGTCTCCAGGGGGACGACCCGGGCGAAGGCGGCCAGCGTCGCGTGTTCCGGCCTGGTCAGATCGTCGCCGACGACGTCCATCGTGCCCGCGGTCACCAGATCGAGCTGCACACCACCCGGCGGCTGGGCCGCCGACAGCGCCTGCACGAGACCCAGGACACCGAAGAAACCGCGGTCCTGTGCCGCCCACGTCTGCTCGTCGCCGGTGAGGGCCCAGGCGTGCACGATCCGCTCGGGAATCTCGCCGACCGCTTCGAGCAGCGCGTCGTAGTCCTCCCGCACGGCCGGCCGTACCGTGAAGTGTCCGTCGAAGGCGCCGAACGCGGTGCCCGGCCGTACCTCCAGAACCTCGGCCCCGGAAGCGCGCAGCGCGTCGGCCAGCGTGGCCGAGTCCTCGTCCACGAAGGCCAGGCAGCGCGTGATCGGCGACGGCGTCGCCGGACGGGCGGGCGCCTGCTGCCAGACGGGCACGCCGTACCACTGCTCGGGCGGCAGGGGCCCGTCGGCCCGCTGCGGGCGGGCGACGCCACCGACGAAGGCGCCCTGCGGGTCGGGGTCGATCCAGGCGCGCTGCCGCTCCCACGGGTAACCCGGCAGCGAGACGCGGAAGCCGGGGGCGCCGAAGTCGTTCAGCTCGATGCCGTGGACCCAGAGCGCGCCCACGGCCTGGGAGAAGACCGCGACGTCACCGGCTCGATCGCGCGGGCCGGGCAGCGACGGCAGCGGGGCGATCGCGCCGGCGGGCAGCTGGGTGTCCGCCAGGCCGGACAGTTGCCGTCCCGGCCCGCACTCGATCATGATCCATTCGCCGTCGGCCAGGAGCGTCGAGACGCAGTCGCCGAAACGGACCGGTTCGCGCACGTGCCTGGCCCAGTAGGACGGGTCGGTGGCCTCCGCGGCGGTGATCCAGGTGCCGGTCACGTTGGACAGGAACGGCAGGCTCGGCGCGGCCGGCTCGACGGCCGCGACCAGCTCGCGGAACTCGCCGAGCATCGGCTCCATCATCGCCGAGTGGAAGGCGTGCGAGGTGCGCAGCGGGGTGCAGCCGATACCCTCCTCCTCCAGCATCTCGGCCAGTTCCCTGATCGACTCGGACGGGCCGGCCACCACGCACGTGCCGGGGCCGTTGATGGTGGCCACGGAGACGTCGTCGGGCAGCATCGGCGCGATCTCGTCGGGCATGAGCTGCACGGCCAGCATGGAGCCCGGCGGCATGCCCTGGATCAGCCGCCCGCGCGCCGCGACCAGCCGCAGTGCGTCGGGCAGGGTGAAGACGCCGGCGATGGTGGCCGCCGCGTACTCGCCGATACTGTGGCCGATCATCGCGGCCGGTTCCACGCCCAGCGAGAGCCAGAGCCTGGCCAGCGCGTACTCGACCGTGAACAGGGCGGGCTGGGTGAGCGAGGTCTGCCTCAGCGCCTCGTCCGCCTCCTCGCCGGTGGCGAAGATCTGCTCGCGCACGTCCAGGATGGCCGCGCACTCGTCGATCGCCTCGCGGAAGACCGGCTCGTTCCGGTACAGCTCCGCGGCCATGCCGCCGTACTGGGAGCCCTGACCGGAGAAGAGGAAGGCCACCTGCGGGGGGCGCTTCGGCTTGGCGCCGGCGACGATCCGCTTGGAGTCGGCCAGCGCGGCCACCGCGTCGGCCGGTGACGTGGTGACGACGGCGGCCCGGTGCTTGAGCTCGCGGCGGCCCACGCGCAGGGTGAAGGCCACGTCGGCCAGATCCGTCTCGGGGTGCGCGGCCAGGTGCGCCGCCAGCCGTTCCCGCGCGGCGGCCAGCGCCGACTCCGTCCTGGCCGACAGCTTCAGGAGGTGCGCGGGCCGCTCGCGGGGGAGCGGCGGGCGCGGCGGCGCCTCTTCCAGTACGGCGTGCGCGTTCGTGCCGCCGATGCCGAACGAGCTGATACCCGCACGGCGCGGGAAGCCGTCGGGCTCCCACTTCGTCGGCGAGGAGACGACGTAGAACGGGCTCGCCGGGAAGTCGATCTTGGGGTTGGGGCTCTTGTAGTGCAGTGTCGGCGGGATCAGCTTGTTCTCCAGCGCCAGCACCGTCTTGACCAGGCTGGGGATGCCGGCCGACTGGCCGAGGTGGCCGATGTTGCTCTTGACCGAGCCGATGCCGCACCACTGGGTGTCGGTCGTGTGCTGCGCGAACACGCTGGACAGCGCGGCCACCTCGATCGGGTCGCCGAGTGCCGTGCCGGTGCCGTGCGCCTCGACGTAGGTGACCGTGCGGGGATCCACGCCGCCCACGCCCAGCGCCTGGGCGATCACCGCGGCCTGCCCGTCCATGCTCGGCGCGGAGAAGCCCACCTTGCCCGCGCCGTCGTTGTTGATCGCGTTGCCCAGGACCACCGCGCGGATGTTGTCGCGGTCCTCGATCGCCTCGGACAGCCGCTTCAGCACGAGGACGCCGCCGCCGCTGCCCCAGATCGTGCCGCCGGCGTCGGCGTCGAAGGAGCGGGTGTGCCCGTCGGGCGAGACGATGCCGTCCTGGTCGTAGATGTACCCCTCGCCCTGCGGCAGGTCCAGCATGGCCGCGCCGGCCAGCGCCATGTCGCATTCGCCGTTGCGCAGCGCCTCGCACGCGATGTGGAACGCCACCAGCGCGGTCGAGCACGCGGTGTGCACGGTGTAGCTGGGGCCGCGCAGGTCGAGCTTGTAGGAGGTGAGGGTCGCGCAGTAGTCGACGTGGTTGCCCACCATGACCGCCAGCCACCCGGCGTTCTTGTGGGCCTGGGCGTTGCTGCGAATGTTGCGCCACTGGTAGACGTCCGCCCCGGTCCCGGCGTAGACGCCGATCTCGCCCGGATAGCGGAACGGGTCATAGCCCGCGTCCTCCAACGCCGTGTGCGACAGCTCGAGGAACATCCGATGCTGGGGATCGCGGACCTCCGCCTCCCTGATCGACATGCCGAAGAACGCCGCGTCGAAGTCCTGGTGGTCTTCCAGCACCATGGCGGCCGGCACGAAGTTCGGGTCGGCCAGCAGCCCTTCCGCCGCGCCCAGCGCCCGTTGCTCCTCCAGCGTGTACGTGGTCAGCGACTCGACGCCGTCGGCGAGGTTGCGCCAGAACTGCTGCGCGTCACCCGCTCCCGGGACCCGGCACGACAAGCCGATGATCGCGATCGGCTCAGCCGTGGGCTCGTCCGTCATGGGGTAGTCCCCTTCTCGTTGCGGTTCCTCAACCTGTCTCGTCGTACGGCCAGGCGGCGCGCCGCCCGGTCCAGCCCCGGACTGCCGCCCGCGCCATCGAGATGGGCGGCCAGTGTCCGGATCGTGGGATGCCTGAACAGCTCCACGATCGGGATCTCGCGGCCGGTCGCCGCCTTCAGCCGCGCCTGCACGGCGGCCATGGCCAGCGAGTGGCCGCCGATCTCGAAGAAGTTGTCGTCGGGGCCGAGGCGCGGCACGCCCAGCACGGCATGCCACACCTGGGCGACGGTCCTCTGCGTGGGACCGTCGAGGCGGTCGCCGGCCTTCGGTTGCTCGATCGGCCGCCCACGCAGCGCGGCGCGGTCCACCTTGCCGTTGGGCGTCAGCGGCAGCGCGGGCAGCGCCACCACCTCGGTGGGCACGGCGTGCTCGGGCAGCACGCGGCGCAGTTCCTCCAGGATTCGATGCGCCGCCAGCCCCGGTCCGGAGGGCACCACGTAGCCGGTGAGCGTGCCGCCCTCGACCCTGGCCGCGGCGGCGCGCACGTCCCGGCAGGCGGCGAGCGCCGCCTCCACCTCGCCCAGCTCGACCCGGAACCCGCGCACCTTCACCTGGTCGTCGGCGCGCCCGGCCGGGGTGATCGTGCCGTCGGGGTTGCGCCGGCCGAGGTCCCCGGTGCGGAAGCGGTCGCCGTCGAAGCGCCGGCCGGTCAGCGCCGGGTCCAGGTAGCCGGTGGCCAGGTGGCGGCTGCGGACGACCACCTCGCCGAGCTCGCCCACGCCGGCCCGCCTGCCGTCCGCCACCACGATGATCTCGCTGCCCTCGACGGGCCGCCCGATCGGCACGATCTCCGGGTACGGCTCCGTGAGCTCGTGCCACGCGTGCACCTGCGGCGTCTCGGTCGTGCCGTAGAAGGCGACCAGCCGGGCATGGGGCACGAGCTTGCGCAGCCTGCCCGCCTCGGCACCGGTGAACAGGTCGCCACCCACGCCGGCCAGCCGCACGTCGGGCAGCGTGGCGCCGGTGCCGGCCAGCATCGCCGCGAGCTGTGGCGTCAGGTGGAGGACGGTGATCGCGTGCTCGCGCAGCCAGCTGACGAGCTTGGCGGGATCGCGGGTCAGCTCCTGCTCGGGCACGAACAGCTCGGCGCCCGCCGCGGCCGGGACGAACATGTCGCGCAGCGCCGGATCGTGGGCGAGCCCGGACAGGAGCGCGAACCGATCGTGCGGCTCGACGGTGAAGGTGCGGACATACCAGGAGAGAAAATGGGCCAGCGGCCTCTCGGGGGCGACAACCGCCTTGGGAACGCCCGTGGTGCCCGAGGTCATCGAGAGATAGCCCGGCCCCGGCAACTCAACGCCGCCTTCGCGCAGCTCGATCCCGTGGTCCCGGAGAACCGCCCGGGCTCCCGCGGCGGCGATCTGCCTCTCCTGGACGGCAGGGGGATAGGCCGAGTCGATCACCACCCACCGTGCCCCGGCCGCCAGCACGCCGAGCAGGATCCCCGGCAGCTCGGGCACCCGGGAGGCGACGACGGCCACCACGGCCCCCGGCTCGACACCCGCCTCCCGAAGCGTCGCCTCGGTCCGCCGCCGCGTCCCCGCATGCGTGTCGCCGACCAGCTCCAGCAGCCCGGGCCCGTCCCAGCCCGGGAGCTCCGCGTCGGGGGAGTCGTGTCCCACCCGCCCCGTCAGCAGCTCGTCGAGCAGCTCGACGTAGCCGTCGACCAGCGCCGCCATGCGCTCGGCCGTATAGAGGTCGGGGTTGTAGACCAGCTCCAGCGCGTAACCGTCGCGCTGCTCGCTCACGTACATCGTCAGGTCGAACAGCGCCCCCGGCAGCCCGGGCCGCAACGGCTCGCTCGCACAGCCGGCCAGCTCCAGCCGGGCCTGCGCGAAGTTGTACATGTTGAACATGACCTGCGTGATCGGGTTGCGGCTCAGGTCGCGCGGCAGTCGCAGCGACTCCAGCAGCTGCCCGAGCGGCACGTCCCGGTGCCTGATCGCGGCGCCCAGCTCGGCCGCGCACGCCGTCACCTGCTCCGCGAAGTCCCCCTGGGGGCGCAGCCGCAGCGGCAGGACCTGTACGCACATCCCCACCAGCGACTCGAACGCCACGTGCGGCCGGTCGGCGTACGCCGCCCCCACCACCAGGTCGTCCCGCCCCGACAGCCTGGACAGCTGCCGGCCGAAGGCCGCCAGCAGCACCGCGTACGGCGTGGTCCCCAGTCCCGCGGCCAGCTCGGCCACCCGCTTGGCGAGCGTCGGATCCAGCGCACCCCGGCAGGAGGCGCCGTGGAAGGTCTGCGCGGGCGGCCTGGCCCCGTCCCTCGGCAGATCCAGCACCAGCGGGGCATCGCGCAGGTGCTCTCGCCACCAGCTCAGCGCCTGGCCGTCGCCGTGCCCGCGCAGCCAGCGCACGTAGTCGGCGAACCCGTGCCCTGGCACCTCGACCTGCTCGCCGCGATAGGCGACGGCCAGGTCCCGGTAGAGCACATCCTGCGACCAGCCGTCGAACACCAGGTGGTGCGCGGTCAGGCAGAGCACGTGCTCGTCCGGGCCGAGCCGGATGAGCCGCGCCCGGAACAGCGGCCCGGCGGCCAGGTCGAAACGCGCCCGCGCCTCCGCCTGCAACGCCTCGTCCAGCTCGTCGGGGGAGCGGTCGTCGATAGGCAGCGGCACCTCGCCCGGCGGCGCGACCGTCACCTCGGGGATCCCGTCGCGCGTGCCCACCCGCCAGCGCAACGCCTCGTGGACCGCCACCACGGCCGTGAGCGCGCGATGGAGCGCGGCCGTGTCGAGCGGGCCGCGGATCCGCTCGGCCATCGCGATGTTGTGCGCGGTGGACGCCGGCGCCAGCTGCTCGACGAACCACATCCGGCGTTGGGCGGGGGAGAGCGCGGCAGGGCTGCCGGTGGGCGGCGCCGCGGCGGTCTCCCGCGGGGCGCGCTCCACCAGCGCACGCAGCTCGCCGAAGGTCCTGGCCGCGTACACGTCCTCGACCGACACCGCCCGGCCCAGCTCCGCGCGCACCGAGGCCACCAGCCGCATCGCCCGCAGCGAGTGCCCGCCGCGCTGGAAGAAGTCGTCTCCGTCGTCCGGGGCGGGCGCCTCCAGCACCCGCGCCCAGATCCCGGCCAGTCCCGCGCCGCTTCCCCGCTCCGGCTGGGACCGCGCCCGGAGCGTGGCGAGGTCGACCTTGCCCGAGGCGTTGAGCGGGAGGATGGCCAGCCGTACCAGCCTGCTCGGCAACATGTACGGCGGCAGGCGTACCGCCAGATCCTCCCGCAGCTCGGCCAGGCCGGGCGCGTCCTCTGGCGTCACGTAGGCCACCAGTTCGCCCGCGAAGTCCACCACCGCCTGCAGCACACCGGGATGCGCGCGCAGCGCCGACTCCACTTCGCCGATCTCCACCCGCTGCCCCTGGACCTTCACCTGGCGGTCGAGGCGGCCCATGAACGAGATCTGGCCGTCCTCCTCCCACGCCACGTGATCGCCGGTCCGGTACAACCGCGCGCCCGGCTCCGCGGCGAACGGGTCGGGGACGAAACGCTCGGCCGTCAGCCCGGGCCGGCCGAGGTACCCGCGGCTGACCTGTGGCCCGCCGATGAACAGCTCACCCGGCACGCCGGGCGGGCACTCGTTCAGTTCCTCGTCGAGGATGTGCGCCCGGCAGCCGCTCAGCGGCCGCCCGATCGGCAGCGGCCGCTCCCACACGCCGTCGAACTCGCCGCCCACCACGCAGACGGTCGACTCGGTCGGGCCGTACCAGTTGTGGAAGCGCGCGTGCGCCGACCACCGCGCCACCTGCTCGGGCCCGGGCGGCTCGCCCGCCGTCACCACGTCCTTCAGGCACGGCAGGCGCGCCGGATCCACCAGCGGCAGCAACGCGGGCGGGATGAATCCCCACGTGACGTCGTGCGCCTCCAGGAAGCGCTGCAACCGGGCCGGGTCCACCCGGTCCTCGTCCGGTACCAGCTGCACGCAGCCGCCGGCGGTCAGCGGGGCCAGCATGTCCAGCACCGAGACGTCGAAGCCCAGCGCGGAGAAGGCGACCGAGCGGCAGCTCGCGTCCAGGCCGAAGTGCGCGGCCGTCGAGGTGGCGAAGGCGACCGCGCTGCGGTGACTGACCACCACGCCCTTGGGACGGCCGGTGGAGCCCGAGGTGTAGATGACGTAGGCCGCGTTGTCCGGCAGGGCGGCGTCGTCCGGCACGGCGCCGCTCTCCCGCGGTGCCGCGGCGCCGTCCGAAGCCGCGACGAGGGTACGGCCGCAGCCGTCCAGGAGCTCGCCGCCGCGCCCGTCCACGACGATCACCGCGATCCCGGCGTCCTCCAGCACCTCCTCCAGACGCTTGCGCGGATGACCCGGATCCAGCGGCACGTAGGCGCCGCCGGCGAGCATGACGCCCAGCACCGCCACCGGCATCAGCGGGGTGCGGCGGGCGCACAGGCCCACGCGCGTCTCCGGCCCGACGCCGAGCTCGCGGAGCCGGCCCGCCAGCGCCCGCGCCTGCTCGACCAGCTGGGCGTAGGTCAGCACGTCGTCCCATTGCCGGACCGCCGGGGCATCGGGAGTCTTCGCGGCCTGGGCCGTGATCAGACTGCTGAGGAGCGTCATCCTGCGGCCTCCACACCCTGCCGTACCAGCCGGCCTTGCCGTACCGTCTCGAAACGCAGCAGGAAGCGCGGCGCGCGGACGGCGATCGCGGCGATCGCCCGGCCCAGCGGCAGGTGCGTCACCCGCCACTCCGCCAGCCGCGCCACCTCGGGCGCCGCCTCGGGCACCCAGGTCGCGCCCGATCGCTGCCCGGCGAACCCGAACAGCGCCGGATCCACCCCCAGCCCGTCACCGGTCGCCTTCAGCACCGCTTCCTTGGCCGTCCACGTGCGCAGCGCGCTGTGCAACCGCAGCTCCTCGGGCAGCGCGGCGAACTCGTCGCGCTCCCGCTCGTCCAGAGCCCCCTCGAAGAAGGCCTGCTCGTCGGCCAGCGGGCGGAAGCGCTCGAGGTCGGCTCCGACTTCCCGGCCCGTCGCCAGCGCGACCAGCACGAGCCCGCCCGATTGGCTGAGGCTGTAGGTGAGCTCGGTCCCGGTGTACGGCTTGCCGCCGGGCCGGGTGCGCAGCTCGCCGACGCCCGGCTCTATCCCGTACTCCCTGAGCAGCCGTCGCAGCAGCACCGACCTGCCGACGAACCAGCGCCGATGGTCCTCCTGCCGGAACCTGGCCGCTCGGGCCGCCTCCCTGGGCGACAGCTCGTCCACGGCCGCGCACATCTCGGGCAGTTCCTCGAGGTCGGCCAGCCACACGTGCACCTCGTCCGCGGCCAGGCTCGGCCGGGGGCCCGCCGTGATCGTCCGCGCCACCTGATCGCCGTGCGTGGCGAGGAACAGGTGCGCGGCGTCGAGCGTGTGCAGGCGGAAGGTCGAGGAGGTGTGGCGGGCCCAGCCGAGCATGACGGGGTGGACGACCTCTCGGTCATGGGCGCCGGCGAAGGCGACGATGGGGACGTCGAGCGGCTCCTGCCTGGTGAAGCGGTAACGGTGCAGCCACTCCATGTCCGTCCGCAGGGCGGGGATGAGCATGGCCTTGACCCCGGGCTGCGTCCGTAACTCCGCGGGCGCGCCCAGCCGGTGGATCAGCTCTTCGATCAGGTCCTCGTCACCCAGGCCCGTCCACCGCCCCAGCGTCTCCTGGCGCTCCGGCGGGTGCGCGGCGCCGACGTAGAGGCATTCGGGCGCCGGCGCGCCCAGCCGCCGTAGCTCGCGGACCACCTCGAAGGCGACCCGGCCGCCCATGCTGTGCCCATAGATCGAGTACGGCGTGTGGTGGTGTGCGGCGATGGACCGTGCGATCAGCTCCGGGGACAGGGCCCCGGGTTCAGCCACCCGGCCTTCACGGCCGGGGAGCATCACCACCCGTATGTCGAAGGCTCCGTCGAACGCCTGCCTCCACGGCCAGAAGGCGGAGACGTCTCCACCGGCGTAGGGGAGGCAGTAGAGGAGCCGAGTGCCGGGCGGGCATCGCGTCAGCGAGGCGAACGGTGTCTCGGGTAACACGTGTACCTCTCGCATGGCTACGCGCAGTCCCCCCGGACAGGTCCACCGCGCCGTGCGAGGTCGTCGCGCGGGCAGCAAAAAGTATGGGTCGCTCGCCAGGGTTCGTCCTGGCGAGGATCGGTCGATGGCCTCAAGCCACGCCATTCCTATTATTTGGTCCGAAAGGCAGTCAAGAGGTGAAATTTCAACCAATGACGAAATAGAGGTTTCGGGCATCGGGATAATTCACTGCTTGTGGTCGCGCCGGCGGATGGCCAACCGCCCCAACTGCGCAGATGATCTCTGCCATCCCCTACGCCATAGGCGTTGGTCACACTGAGTGAAGATCTTGATCATCTATAGATGTCCGTAATCTGGATTTCGGTCTTAGTGTCGACAAGGCAGCTGCCCCTATTGACAAATTGAGTCGAGATCAATTCTCTATATCGGTCAGAGGGGTGGTGATCTTGCTGGCGGTGGCCTTGCGGGCTGTTGACAGCCGCCGGCCCCGAGGCGGAGATCCTGGTGCTGTGACGCGAGGTCGCGGTGCCGCGTCGCCGGCTGGCCCGTGCGGAGCCTGAGTGGGCCGATCGTGCGATACTGTCCGCGTGGCCCGGCTGTTGCCCGCCCGTCTTCGGGCACCACTATCGAGCTATGCGGATCACAGCCATTCTCGTCCTGCTCTGCGCGGTCGCGTGCAGCTCTCCCGTCCCGCGAACGTCGTCCGTGCCGCCGTCCCCGGCGTCGTCCGTGCCGCCGTCCCCTGCGCCGTCCGTACCGCCCTCCCCGGCGCCGGGCGTGCAGGCGGAGGCCGCGCGGCTGGTCGAGGCCGGGTCGTCGGGCGCGGTGGTGCACGTCAGGAAAGGCGATCAGACGTGGCAGGCGGCGGCAGGGCAGGCGGACACCGGCGTGCCGATGCGGACGGATCATCGGTTCAGGATCGCGAGCATCACCAAGACATTCACCGCGACGCTCGTTCTGCAGCAGGTCGAGGAGGGGCGGCTGACGCTCACCGACCGGGTGGACAAGCTGCTGCCCGGTGTCATCAAGACGAAGGCGACCGTGGCGGACCTGCTCAGGCACACCAGCGGCATCTCCGACTACCTGCGCGATGACCGTTTCACCAAGGACCTGCGCAACGGCGCCCACCTCCGGCACTGGCCGCCCCGAGAATTACTGAAATATGCGGACAAAGAGGGGCAGGGCTATTCCAACAGCAACTACATCCTGCTCGGCATGATCCTGGAGAAGGTGTCCGGCAAGCCGTACCGGGAACTGCTGCGCGAGCGCATCACGGGCCCGCAGGGCTTGACCGCGACCGAGCTGCCCACCGACGACCTGCCCAAGGACATCGCGCACGGACACCAGACCGAGGGGGTGGACAACGCCGATGTGGACTCGTCGATCTTCTGGGCCGCGGGCGGGCTGATCTCGACCGCGGCCGACGTGTCGAGCTTCTACCACTGGGTCTTCACCCAGGAGGTGGGCAGGCGACTGCAGGCCGGCGGCTTCGGCATCTTCGCCGAGACGCTCCGCTGCGGGCGGCGCGTGTTCAGCCATTCCGGGTGGATCTACGGCTACAGCGGGATGGCGATGAGCAGTGCGGACGGCCGGACGGAGGTGGTCGTCCAGCTGGCTTCCGGCCAACCGGGCGACGCCATCGCCGCAGCCGAACGGCTCATGTGTGCCGCATAGCATGCGAACGGCGACCGGGAAGTCCTGGTCTGCTCCAGAGCGCCGGTGGGGGGAGGTCGTCCCGGGCTCCCGGGGAGCGCGTCAATGGGTGGGTGCCTGCGCCAGCGACAGGCTGTTGCCGTCCGGGTCGAGGACTTCCACGTGGCGCACGCCGTTGCCGTAGGTCTCCACGGGCTCGTGCTCGATGCCGTGCGCGGCCAGCCGGGCCAGGATGTCGTCGAGGTCGGTCACACCGAGCGTGATCATGGTGCCGCCCACCCGTGCCGCCCGCACCTCCCGGTCGTCGATGACGATCCACGCGTTCTCACCGACCCGCCACAGGTGCTCCTCGCCGATGATCTCGTCCGCCGGCCGCCCGAAGAACGCCTCGAACCACTTCTGCGACGTCGCCCGGTCACGTACGCACACGACGCTGTACAAGTCCACTGGAGCCGCTCCTTCCCGTCGTTTCGGGAGTGAGACCACTCCCGCCCCCGAAACTCATCGGCGACCGGCTGGGCCGTCCTGGGCGGCCAGATCACGACCGCGTTCGAGCTGACTGCCGAACCCGCTCAGCGAACCGGCTGGCCGATGCCCAGCAGATTGCCCTCGCTGTCGCGGAACCAGGCGCCGCGTTCACCCCGCGCATTCTTGCTCGGGTAGTTTCCCGTGATCTCCGCGATCCCGTCCCTCGTTCGGAATCCCGGTACGTCGACCTCCTCGAACACCACGCCGCGTCGTCCGAGCCGCGACACGGCCGTCTCGATGTCGTCCACCTCCCAGGCCATCTGGGTGAAGGTGCCGGGCGAGGATCCCGTCGACTGGAACACCACGAACTCCGCGCCTCCGCACCGATACAGCAGTCCGCCCGGCCGTTCGTCGACGGGTTCCAGGCCGAGCCGCTCGGAATAGAAGCGCCGCGCCCGATCGAGGTCCTGGGCCGGAAGCCTGGTCGCCACCCGTGCACGGGAGAGGACGTCGCTGTCGTCTGCGTTCATGTCTCCACTGTGCTGTGAGCGGTGGCCGGAAGGGGGGAGGCGCCCGGCGAGCCCCTTGAAGGCGCTCTGACGCCGTCGGCCGATAATGCTCAGATGATCGACAAGCGGATGCCGGAGTCGCGCCCCCTGCTGCGCCGCCCCGAGGACGGCGAGCTGATCGACGTGGCCGGAGTGGCGCACTTCTTCCGGCTGACGGGTGAGCACACGGGCGGCCGCTTCGCGTTCGAGGAGTTCACCCTGGCGGGAGGCGTGGTGGGCGCCCGCCCGCACGTGCACCACGGGCACGACGAGTACTTCTACGTCCTGCGGGGCGACCTGACCCTGCACCACGGCGACGGGGAGGTGACGGTCGGCCCCGGGCACCTGCTCGCCGCCGTGCGCGGGACGCCGCACGGCTTCCGCAACGCCGGCACCGAGCCGGTCCATGCCCTGTGCCTCTACACGCCGGCCGGGTATGAGGGCTACTTCCGCGAGGTGCATGACGCCGTGGCGGCCGGCGCGGAGGTGACCGACGAGCTCTTGGCGGAGTTCCGCGCCCGTCACCGGACGACCTCGTTCCAGCCGCTGCCGGGCAGGCAGCACGAAAGCCGATCCGATGGCCGGGCTCAATCGGGCCAGGCGAACACGACGTAACCCATGATCGCGACGATCACCAGCATGATGAGGGCGGCGATCGCCGACCCCACGGCCGCCGCCACGCGGAGCATCTTACGCCGCCTGTCAGAAAGGCCGGGACCAAGATTGTCAGGGTGAACCACAGCCCGCACCGTAACACCCCACAAGCGGGACGGACAGCCCGCGTGCGGCCCCACGCCAACGCGACGGCCCACGGGGAGCAAGACTGGAGACCTGACGACCATGAGGGGGCTGGGGTGGGGCATCGGCCCGGGCGGGAGCCGGATCACTTACCCGCCGTGCTGCTGTGGGCTCTGGTCTGGGTCCTCGACCTCTGCCACTTCCTGCTGACCATCTGAAGGCTCGGGCGGGGACGATCGCCGCCAAGCGGCCGGTTCCCTAGCGCTTCGGTACGTTTGGCGGCATGTCGCTCGCCCCCACAGCGTCCCCTGCCGCGTCCCCCGAAGCGGTCCGGCCGGTGCCCCACAGGCTCGCCTGGCTCGACATGCTGCGCGGCGTCGGTGCGCTCGCCGTGGTCGGCGAGCACCTGGTGACCTGGGACATGCCCTGGTTACGGCCCACACAGTTCAACCTCGGCACGTACGGCGTGCTGGTGTTCTTCCTCGTCAGCGGGTACGTCATCCCGGTTTCGCTGGAGCGGGGCGGCGACGTGCGCGCCTTCTGGATCGGCCGCTTCTTCCGCCTGTACCCGCTCTATATCGCCGTGCTGGGGCTGGTGCTGGCGCTGTCGTGGTGGATCCCCGTGCGCGAGGAGGTGCCGCGTGACCTGTACGCGGTCGCCGCGCACGCCACGATGCTGCTGGACGTGGTGGGGGTCGGCGGTGTGGTCGACACCATGTGGACGTTGTCGTACGAGATGGCCTTCTACCTGATGGTGGCCGCCCTGTTCGCCGCCGGCGTCCACAGGGGACGCGGCCTCATCGCGGTGCTCGCGGGCCTGGCCGCGCTCACGGCCGGCCTCACGCTGGCCTCCGCGCCACTGACGGGCGGCGGGCCGGCGTGGGTCTCGCTCGCCGTCTTCGCCGCCGGCATGGGGTGCGTGCTCACCGGGCGGCTGACGGTCCTGGCTTCCTGCGTCCTCGGCGTGACGGCGCTGGCGCTGTTGCCTCTGAGCAGCCGTGTGCCGTGGTTCGGCCTGGCCATGCTGGCGGTGATGTTCGCCGGGACCGCGATCCACCGGTGGGAGCGCGGTTCCGGCTCGCTGTGGCCGGTGGCGCTCACGGTGCTCCTCGTGGCCTGCGCACCGGTCTGGGCGATCAGCGCGGGCTGGTGGTGGGTGCAGCCGGACGTGTGGATCAGCACGATCGTCCTGGCGGGCGTCACCTTCGCCGCCGGCATGGCGTTGCGCGGCCGGCGCGTGCCGTCCTTCCTCACCCGGCTCGGGCTGATCAGCTACTCGCTCTACCTCGTGCACCTGCCGATCCTGCTGGTGATGGTGCGGATCCTGGGGGAGCGCCGGTGGTCGCCCCTGCCCCACCAGCTCGCCACCGCGGCCGTCTTCCTGCTCGTGCTCCTGCCGGTCAGCGGGCTCACGTACCGCTGGATCGAGCGTCCCATGCAGGACCTCGGCCGGCGGCTGGCCCGGGCGTCCCGGGGGCCGGGTCCCGGCGGCGGGGTCCGGCCTGAGTCCGAGTCGGCGAGTGGCTGAAAGTTTCAGCCTTGTCGGCGGGTTTTCCCCACGCGCGCGTACCTCTGCTTGACCGGCCGGTGCCCTGCGGAGAGGTTCGTTCCGAGCCATTCTCCGTGGGGAGTCCGATGAGTGACGC
Organism: Nonomuraea sp. NPDC050691; assembly: GCF_040654455.1. NCBI lineage: Bacteria > Bacillati > Actinomycetota > Actinomycetes > Streptosporangiales > Streptosporangiaceae > Nonomuraea > Nonomuraea sp. NPDC050691. Next base: position 19,888 of record NZ_JBFAIA010000052.1, on the reverse strand, counting down.
CTGTCGCCGGTTTCTCGCCCTTCTGCTGCCCGGTTTCCTGGTCGCGCTGGGCGCCTTGGTGCCCTTGACGCAACAAGCCGCCGGCGCGGTCAGCGACCCGCCCGGCCCCGTGACGGGTAACGCCACCTACTTCGACGGACTCGGCGCCCCGTACGGCGGCTGCGGGGTGCCCCAGGCGAATCTCGACTCGCAGGACTTCGTCGCGCTCAACGTCTACAACACCCCCGGCGATTACGGTTTCTACCCCCGGCCGTTGACGGGCGCGAACCTCAGCAAGGCCGGGTTGTGGAACAACGGCCTGAACTGCGGCCGCTACGTGCAGGTGGAGATCGGCGATTACTGCACGGGCACCAACGACGGCGCGCAGAACCAGCCGTTCTGCCGCAACGGCTCCTGGATCTCCGACGCCTACAAGGGCGCGAAGCTGACCATGCTGGTCGCCGACAGCTGCGGCGACTCCAACGGCTGGTGCCGCGACGACCCCTACCATCTGGACCTGTCCAAGGACTCGCTCAACCGGTTCGTGAAGAACGGCGCCGCGGTCGGGGACATGTATCCCGGCCATTGGAACAACCGGCACGTCAGCTGGTCGTTCGTCCCCGCGCCCGGCTACAGCGGCGACATCGCCATCGGCTTTATGCAGGCCGCGCAGGTCTGGTGGCCCGCCATCTCCGTCTCGCACCTGGCCAACGGCATTCACGGCGTCGAGTACTTCGCCGACGGGGCGTGGCGGACGGCCCAGATGAACGGCGACATGGGCCAGTCCTACGTCATCGGCGGGACCACGTCGGGCGGCAGCCAGTTCCAGATCAGGGTGCGCGACGTCACGGACACGCTGATCAACGGCGGACGCGTGTACAGCTTCACGCTCCCGTCGGCCTGCAACCCGCGGTGCGGCACGCCGTACACCAAGGTCAGTTACACCACCTCGGACGGCTCCACCCCCACCCCCACGCCCACGCCCACCCCGACCCCAACCCCCACACCGACGACCACGCCCACGGGCGGCACCGGCGTCTCCTGCGGCGTCGACTACCAGCCCGCCAACGTCTGGCAGGGCGGCTTCACCGCCGACGTCACCGTACGGAACACGGGCACCACCACCTGGAACAACTGGACGCTCAGGTGGACCGCGCCGTCCGGCGTGACCCTGACCAACGCCTGGAACGCCACCATCACGCCGTCGGGCACCACCTGGACGGTCAGGGCGCCGAGCTGGGCCGCGAGCCTGGCGCCGGGCGCGTCGGCCACCTTCGGCTTCCAGGCCGGCGGCCCGTCCACGCCCGGCCCGGCCGACATCACCTGCTCCTAGGCCACAGGGCTCACTGTGTGGTCATGAGGGTCAGGCTCTCGTCCTTCACCGATGTCGCGACGCCGCGCGTGACGCGGTATCCGGCCAGGCCGGGACCCTCACCGTCGGTGATCTCCTGAGCCACGAGACGGCCGAGTTCGGGGGCGAGGTTGACGCCGCTGTGGGTGACGAGGTGATACAGGCCGGGCGCGTCGGGGTGCGTGCCCGCCAGCGGCAGGCCGTCCGCCGGCACGGGCCGGACGCCGAGGCGGACGCCGGCCAGCCGGGCGGTACGCAGCGCGGGAAGGACACGCTGGCCACCGGCGTGCAACCGTTCCGCCAGGGCGTCGTCGCTCTCGCCGGACAGCAGCGCGTCGACGGGCCAGGAGATGGAGCAGACCCGGTCACCGGGGGCGGGGCGCAGGTCCACCTCCGGCGTGGCCAGGATGGCGTCGAGCCGGAGATCGGGGACGGGAGTGCTCTCTCCCACCAGCCCGGGGATCCGGGTCATGGGAAGCTCGGTGCCGGCGAGCGCCGCGACGCGGTCGGCGTCCGGTCCGGTGCAGTTGACCACCCAGTCGGCTTCCCAGCGTCGCGTGCCGGTCTCGACCCCGATGACGGCGTCGCCGCGGCGGATCAGCGCGTCCGCCCGCAGGCCGTACCTGATGTCGGCGCCGAGCGTGGCGGCGCGATCGAGCAGGCGCTGGACGAACAGCGGGGCGTCGTACCACGCGCTCTGGTCGTGGATGACGAGCTCGCTCGCCGTGCACGCGGCGGGGTCGACGGCGGGGGCGAGTTCGCGCAGCTCGGACGGGTCGGCGATGCGGCAGGGATGCCCCCAGGACCTGAGGCGCACGGCCCGCTCCCTGAGTCCCCGCTGGCTCTCCTCGCTGTCACCCCACTGGATGGCGGGCATGGGGTGCCGCCACGAGGCGCCCCCGAGTTCCTCGGCCAGCGTGGCGTGCAGGGCGGCGCTGGCCCGGTTCAGCTCGTAGTAGGTGCGCGGGGTCTTCAGATGGGTGACGTCCATCGAGAAGGTCGCGCTGGAGGTTCCCGCGGCGGGGCCGCCGGCCTCGATGACGACGACCTGGGCCCCGGCGACGGCCAGGTGGTAGGCGACGGAGGCGCCGAGCACTCCGGCGCCGAGAACGATGACGCGGGACACGTGGATATCTTTCCTTCGGGGTCGGAGAACCTTGCCGAGACCTTCCGGGAATCGGAGAGCGAGGCCTTCGGGGTCAGAGAACCTTGCTGAGGAACGCCCGGGTGCGCTCGTGCCGGGGCTCGCCGAGCACGGCGCCGGGTGGCCCGGATTCCACGACGACCCCGTCGTCCATGAACGCGATGGTGTCGCACACCTCGCGGGCGAACCCCATCTCGTGGGTGACGATGATCATCGTCATGCCGTCGGCGCGCACCAGGTCGCGCATGACGTCCAGGACCTCGCCCACGAGTTCCGGGTCGAGGGCCGAGGTCGGCTCGTCGAACAGCATGAGGCCGGGCCGCATCGCCAGGGCACGGGCGATGGCGACGCGCTGCTGCTGGCCCCCGGACAGCTGGTCGGGGCGGCTGTGCGCCTTGTCGGCGAGTCCCACTCTGGCCAGCAGGGCGTGGGCGCGCTCGCGCACCTCGGCCTTCGGCTCCTTCTTGACCATGATCGGCGCCATCATGATGTTCTCGAGCGCGGTCATGTGCGGGAAGAGGTTGAAGCGCTGGAAGACCATCCCGATGTCCACCCGCTGGGCGGCGATCGCCTTGTCGGGCAGTTCGTAGGCCTTTCCGTCACGCTCCTCGTAGCCGACGAGGCGGTCGCGGAAGTAGAGGCGGCCGGCGTCGATGCGTTCGAGGTGGTTGATGCAGCGCAGGAAGGTGGACTTGCCGGACCCCGACGGGCCGATCAGGGCCAGCACGTCTCCCTCCGCCACCTCCAGGTCGATGCCCTTGAGCACGTCGAGCGATCCGTAACGCTTGTGCACGCCTTCCGCGCGGATGAGGGTCTTCATCTGCTGAACCTGCGTTCGATGTAGTGCTGCCCGGCGTTCAGGACGGTCGTGGCCACGAGGTACCAGAAGCACGCCACCGTGAGCAGGGGGACCTGCTGGAAGTTCCTGGAGTAGATGCCCTGGATCGAGGTCAGGAGCTCTGGTACGGCGATGGCGAAGACGAGGGAGGTGGTCTTGAGCATGGAGACCACCTGGTTGCCCGTCGGCGGGATGATGACCCGCATGGCCTGCGGAAGAATGATCTTGCGCAGGGTCTGGAAGCGGGTCAGGCCCAGGGCGTGGGCCGCCTCCGTCTGGCCGGGGTCGACGGAGGTGATGCCGGCCCGCACGATCTCGCCCATGTAGGCCGCCTCGTGCAGGCCGAGGCCCAGCACCGCCGCGGTGAGCTGCGTGATGATCTGGTTGGTGTCGAACTCGAAGAACGTCGGCCCCCAGGGCACGCCGAGTCCGATCTTCGGCACCACCGCGGACAGGAAGTACCAGAACAACAGCTGCACCAGCAGCGGCGTGCCGCGGAAGATCCAGATGTAGAACCCGCTCAGCGCCGACAGCAAGGGGTTGGGCGACATGCGCAGAACGGCCAGCACGGCGCCGCCCGCGACGCCGACGACCATGGCGAGCAGCGTGAGCAGCAGCGTGGTGGCGAGCCCTTGCAGGACCGCGGGGGAGAAGAGGTACTCGCCGACCACGTTCCACTGCATGCGCGGGTTGGCCAGCCATCCCTGCAGCAGGAAGATCGCCAGGAAGCCGAGGACGCCCGCGCCCACCCAGCGCCCCGGATGACGGAGCGGGACGGCCTCGATCTGCGCCTGACTCTGAGGACGTGCGGTCTGCGGGGTCGTGGTCACGACTCGCCGCCGTTGATGACGGCTTTGTCGAGGGCGCCCGGCGACATCTTCCACTTGGCCAGGATCTTGGCGTAGGAGCCGTTGTCCATCAGCTTCTGCAGCGCCTGTTGCACGGCCTTGGCCAGGTTCTGATCCTCCTTGTTGACGAGGATCCCGTACGGCAGGAAGCGGTAGGGCTCGCCGACCTGCTTCATCCGGCCGCCGGACTGTTCGGCCTGGTAGGTGATGGTGGGGGTGCCGCCGATGAAGGCGTTCGCGCGGCCGGTGGAGACGGCCTGCAGGCAGCCGACCGTGTCGGGGAACACCAGCACCTGGACCGCCGGCTTGCCCGCGTCGGTGCACTTCTTCTTCTGCTGCTCGGCGTCGTCGGCCTGGGCCGTGCCCTGCTCGACGGCCGCCGTCTTCCCGCAGAGATCGTCGAGTGACTTGATCGCCTGGGCGTCCTTGTCCTGGACCAGGAGCGAGCTGCTGGTCTTGAAGTAGTCGACGAAGGTGACCTTCTCGCGGCGTTCCGGCTTGTCGAGCATCGCCTGGATGGCCAGGTCGTACCGGCGGGCCTGCACGCCGGCGATGAGGCTGTCGAAACTGGCCTGGCTGAACGTCACCTCGACGCCGAGCACCTGGCCGACGGCCTTCATCAGTTCGGGTTCCAGGCCGACGACCGACTTGTTGTCGGTGTCGAGGAAGACCAGGGGCGGATAGTTGTGACCCGCCGCGACGTTCAGCGTGCCACTCTTCTTGATCTTGTCGGGCAGAAGGTCGTGGAGCTCCTGACTCTTCTGCTGCGCCGGGGCGGCCGCCTGGGAAGCGGCACCTCCCGAACAAGCGGTCAGGGACAGGAGTCCCGCCAGGCCGAATGCGGCGGCTGCTTGGGTGAACCGCATCGCGCAGGACACCCCCTCTCGGGCTCAGAGCTACGTTCCGTAAACACCAATATTGGGGGTCCGTTTAGAGAGGACAAGGTCAAGGAGCGTGCGCGTTGGTGCACATGCTGTTCACTCTTCCTTATCCTCCTTGTCGATCTCACCAGCCCGCCGACCCGCAGAGTCACATGCGTCACCTCATAGCGGCACGCGGTCTGGTGATGCTAGGCGCCGGACTGTTAAGTTGGATCGATGCTCACCCCGGTCCAGTTGCAGGCCATCCGTGAGGTGGTCGCCACCGGTTCGCTCAGGACCGCCGCCAAGCGCCTCGGCTTCACCCCGTCGGCCATCTCGCAGCAGGTCTCCTCGCTGGAGCGGACCCTGGGCGTCCAGCTGTTCGAGCGCCTGCCGCGCAGCATCCGGCCCACCGCGGCGGGGGCCGAGCTGGCCCGCAAGGCCGCCAGGCTGCTGGCCGATCTCGAGGCGGCGGAGGAGGAGATGCGCTCCTTCGCCACCGCCCACCGGGGCAGGCTCCGGCTCGGCAGCTTCTGGTCCGCCGGATTCCGGCTGGTGCCCGCCGTACTGGCCGAGTTCCTCCGCGACCGCCCCAACGTGGACATCCGCTACGAGGAAGGCGATCCGCACAGGACCATCCCGGCCGTGAACGAGGGGCGGCTCGACCTGGCCGTGGTCTTCGAGTACGGCATGGTGCCGCACACCTGGCCGAAGGACCTGAACATGAGGTTGATCATGGAGGAGCCGCTCTACGTGCTCGTGCCGCCCCGCCATCGGCTGGCCGCCAGGAAGCGCATCCAGTTCCGCGAACTGTCCGCCGAACGATGGATCTCCTACACCAAGGGGATGGACGCCTCACTCAACCTGTCGCACATCTGCGCGGCCAGCGGCTTCGACCCCGACGTGCTGTTCCGCACCAACGACTACAACCTGCCCTTCGAGCTCGTACGCAAGGGACTGGGGGTGGCGATCGTGCCGGAGCTGGCGATGATCGAGTCGCACGACGTGTGCGTGTTCCGGCTCGGCGACCCCTCCCAGGTCCGCCGGGTCTTCACCGTGTGCCGCGCCACCGACCCGAACCCCCTGCTCGGCCACGCGACGAACATGCTCATCAACGCCGCCGAATCCCTGCACCTGCGCACGGACCTCCCCGTCGCCGTATGAGCCCGTCCTCGCCGGTTCCGTTCTCGCCGTCACGTTCCTGACGGGCAGTGAAACCACATCGGGCCGTCGTCACCGCCGACACCCGCTCCGGCGGACCTGCCGTCCCGCGCGACTGGCCACGCAGGCCCATACGCGTTGTCGGCATTCGTCGTACATACCGGTGAACCGGTGCGCATCATCCGTCACCGCCCAGCCCCTTCGTTCGGGTGCGTTTTCTGACATTTGGAAGTGGTGCGAACCTTCCTCTGGTTACGCTTTGACCCGATCTTTGACCCCATGCGTACTCACCTGTAACACCGGGCTTCCCGGACCACCATCAGGTGCCGCAGCACCGCCTCTGCCGCCGGCCGGCACGGGCGGTCACCGAACGTATCGGAGCACGACATCAAGACAGCACATCGCCAGGACACGACCGACCGGCGCCGTCTTCCGCTCACCCGCGCGCTCGCCCGGAGTTGCGTCTCCGCCGCCGTCGCCCTCGCGTTCCTCGCCGCCGCCCTGTCCACGGGCGTCGTCACCGGCGGCGACTTACGTACGAGCGGGGCCGAGGAGGTCGTGAGCGCCATCGACGCCCGGCCCAACGACGGCTCCGGCTACTGGCCGGACTTCTCGAACACCGGCTACGCCAACACGCCGGCCAACGCCGGAGGGCTGGGCCTGGGCGCGTACCCGGGCAAGCTCACCGACCACGCGCCGGGCATGAGCGCCGACGAACCGCTGCGGCTCGAGTTCCCGGACAACAGCGTCATCTCCTACAAGCGGTTCCTCGGCCTGAAGGTGCTGATCTACGGCGACAACCTCACGTTCGTCGGCTGCCTGTTCGAGGGCACCAACCCCGATGACAACCTCGTCCAGATCTACTCGGACAACGACATCAAGTTCCTCTACTCGACGTTCAAGCCCAACTCCTACGCGATGCCTCCCGGCAACGACGGCACCGTCTCGTCGTCGCACTCCAAGCCCGGCACACCCTTCGACAAGTCCTGGCAGCTGGCCACGACGATGAAGGAGGCCGTGGCCGTCATGGACCACAACGACATCTGGGGCAACGCGGGCATGATCATGGTGACGGGTTTCCCGGGCCGCCCGTCCACCTGGACGAACAACTACATCCACGACATGGCCGACACGTCGCATGACGTCTACCACCACGACGGCATAGGCCCCCAGAGCGAGGGCGACGGCGGCCCCATGATCGTCCACCACAACACCCTGGCCTCCGTGGGGAACACCAACGCCCTGGCCCTGCAGGGCAGCGGCGTGTACGACCACATCTCGGTCACCGACAACTACGTCTCGGGCTGGGGTTACGCGCTCTCCATAGGCGTGACCGACAACGCCACGAACATCACCGTCACCGGCAACGTCTTCTCGGCCGAACTCGAGCAGCTCTACGGCTTCCTGTACGGCAACATCTGGGGCGGGTCGGCGCGCGGCTCCACCTGGCGCCGCAACCTCATCCAGGCCCGTACGGGAGACGACAACAGCCACTATTCGACGGCCGACCACGCCAGATACCTGTGGCCGACCGGTGAGACCCATGCCACCGACTACACGGGCTGAGCGCCTTCCCGCGTGACGCCCGCCTCGCTGCTCTTCGTGACCCACGCCGGCGCGAAGAGCGGCGAGGCCGCGGTCCCCGTGCTGGACGACGTGCGCCGGATCATCGGCGAGCCCCACAAGCGCGCTGCAAGAGCGGCACCACCGAGCTCCAAGACCGGCCGTTCATGATCGCATGCAGTAAGCGTCCAGAGCATCCACGAGGGGAGACAGACATGCGCTGGAGAGCACGCCATCTGACGGGGGCCGCCCTGGCGGCGATCTTAACCGTGGCGCTGTCCGCGCCCGCGGCGTCGGCAGCGGCGTACGGACCGGGACCCGCGGGCGGGCCCAAGCCCGTCGCGAAGGAGCCCACGCCGTTCGGCTACATCGACACGGCCTCGCGCGCCAGGATGATGGCGCAGGAGCCGCTGAAGAAGGCCGCCGCGAAGATCAAGGCGGTGGCCGACGCCGCCGGGAAGGACTCGGGCTTCGCCGGGTTGTCCCTCGAGGACGACCACGTCCAGGTCTGGTGGAAGGGCGAGCCGCCCCGGGAGGTGAGCGAGGCCGTCGCCCAGGCGCGCCGCCTGGCGCCGCTGCGCGTCGAGTCCGCGCCGTACTCGCTGGCGGAGCTGAAGGCCGCGGCCCGGCCGCTGCGCGAACGCATGCGCGCCACCCCCGGCGGCGCCATCCGCTCCGTCGACGTGGGGAAGGGCGGGACGGGCCTGGTCGTCGGCACCGACGGCAAGGCGGCGGAGAGCACGCTGCGCGAGTCCTACGCGGGGCTGACCGGCGGCGTGCCGATCACGTTCGAGCACGGCGACACCCCGCAGTTCCACGTCACCCGCCAGAACGACGCCGCGCCGTGGTGGGGCGGCGCGCGCATCGTCAGCGAGGACCGCGCCACCTGCTCCTCAGGCTTCCCGGTGCGGATCGGCGCCTGGGAGGGCATCCTGACCGCGGGCCACTGCGGACGTCCCGGCCAGCTCTGGAAGGACGGGGGCGGCGACACGATCGGCCGCGTCCCCGCCGACAACGGGGAGCGGGTGGGGCACGACCTGCTGCTCATCTCCGCGATGGTGACCAGGGGCGGGATGATCTACGACGGCGGCGGCGCGGGCCCCGACCCCGTCAACACGAGCGCCCAGTTCCAGAAGAACATCCGCGGGTGGGAGACCACCTGGAACGGCGAATGGCTGTGCCACTCCGGCCAGCGCAGCGGCGCGGTCTGCAACTGGGAGGTGGTCAACGACGGCACGCTGTCCTACTGCGACGAGGACCCCTTCGGGAACTGGGAGTGCTACGACGACCTGTTCGACACCCGGCAGGTCGACGGCATCGGCGGTGTCCAGCCCGGCGACAGCGGCGGCCCGGTGTTCCGGCCGTACTGGGAGACCGGTACCAGCACCGGGAGCGTGATGGCCAAGGGCATCATCTCGGGCGGTTCCGGTGACGGGCGCAGGATGGTGCTGCAGGACTTCGCGACGGCGGTCGCCGACTTCGGCCTGAGCCCCGTCATCAGCCCCTGGCTCTGACGGCCGTCACGAGGTCGAGGACGGGGGCGCCGCGAGCCGGTGCCGGATGACCTCGGCCAGGCTGGTGTCCATGTCGGGGCCGTAGAAGTCCTCGGCGAGGTCCAGGTGGCGGCGCATCGCCTCGCGGGCCTCGCCGGGGTCGCGGTCGAGGACGGCCTCCAGGATGGCCGTGTGCAGGGGCTCGCCGGCCTCCCGGACCTCGCGGTCGCTCAGGCTGCGCAGCATCAGGCCGTACGCGAGGTCCTGGATCGCGAAACATCATGTGGATCACCGGGTTGCCCGAGGCGCGGGCGATGGTCTCGTGGAAGGCGAGATCCACCCGCGCGCGGGCGTGCGCGCGGCGATCCGGGTCGCCCTCGTGGACGTCGGCTGGACCGGGCCCGTGTCGTTCGCGGCCTGCGTGCACCTCGCGCTGAGCCAGCCCAACGCGCTCATCCAGGAGAGCGTGCGCGGCTTCCGCCACACCTGGTACCCGGAGCTCGCGACCGGCCTCCCCCTGGTGGAGGACGGCCGCGTGAGGAGGCGGTCACGGGCTCCCGCAGGGCGCGGTCCAGCCCGTCGTTCTGCAGGGCCACGTACGCGACGGTGACGGGAGGGGAGCCGCCGAGCCCGTCGAAGGTCGCCGGGCCGAGCGAGTTGAACCAGCCGGTGAACACGACCCCCGACGCGGTGCCGATGACCGCGGCCGCGATCCCGGCCACCCAGACCACCACCGGCCGGCTCCTCCCGGACGCGGCGGGCTCGGCGGCGGCCGAAGGCTCAGCCGCGGCCGGAGGTCCTGCGGCGGCCGGAGGTCCAGCGGCCGCCGGGGGCCCGGCCGCCGGTGGCGCCTTGCCCGCCTTGCCCCGCTTGCTGCCGCGCGCTCTTGCCACGAGGGATCCTCCAGGCACGGACATGGCGGCGGCGCCGGACCGCGAAGGGAGGCGGAGGGGCTCGCCGCGTGGCTTGAGGCGAACGTACCTCGCGGAGGCGCCGACCGGACCCCGAAATCACGGGCGTGTGCGACGTCCGATGTCACCTCGGCGGCCACCGGGCGCGGGCTCAGGTCTGTTCGCGGGCCGGCAGGCAGAGGGTGAGGGCTCCCGGCACGGCCTTGGCCTTGATGCGGGTGGTGGGCTCGCGTTCGCCGCCGTCCAGCTCGTACGTCAGGGGCGTCCCGAACCGGGCGGACACCTTCCTGGCCCGGGTGATCCGGACGAACGGCGACTCGTCGGAACGGCCCGCGGCCATCTTGCCGAGCACCCGGGCCCACTGGATCGGTCCCTTGGCCGTGGAGACGCCCACCTCCAGCCAGCCGTCGTCCGGCCGGGCGTCGTCGAAGGCGTCGACGCCGCCGGCGATCGTGCTCACGTTGCCCAGCAGCAGGCAGCTCGCCTTCCCCTCGAACCAGGTCGTGCCGTCGACCTTGATCTTCATCGGCACCAGCGGCCCGCCGACGTGCCGGACCGCCGCCTTCACGTAGCTCAGCTTGCCGAGCCGCCTCTTGGCCTGCCCGTCGGCGTCGGCGATCATCTCGGCCTCGAACCCGGCGCCCGCCATCACCGCGAAGTGCTCGCCGTTGAGCACCCCTAGATCCAGCTTCTCGCGGCGGCCGTGGAAGCCGATCCGCACCGACTCCTCCAGGTCTATGGGGATGCCGAGGTTGTTCGCGAACAGGTTCGCGGTGCCCGCCGGGAGGATCGCCATCGGCACGCCGGAGCCGGCCATCGCGTCGGCGCAGCGTTGCACCATGCCGTCCCCGCCCCAGACGAACACCAGCTCGGCGCCCTGCTTGAGCGCCTTGCGGACCTGCTTCGGCGCCTTCCTGCTCTTGGGCACCTCGTACCAGAGCAGCTCGCCGACGTTCTGTTCGGTGATCAGCACGCGGAGCCGGTCAAGGCCCGCGCCCAGGGTCTTCTTGCGGTGCGCGACGACCGCCACGGTGGGAGACATGGCACCGGCACTACCCGCGCCGCGGCCCTTCAGGCAGGAATCATCGGCCGCCTCCGGGGTAGCCGACCGCGCACGCGCATCGAGAAAGGGCCGTGACCATGGTGCTTCAACAGCGGAGGGCTCGAGTCGAAGGTGACCGCCGCCTGGGGCTGCGCCTGACGCTGGCCAGCCTCGCGGTGGCGCTCGTCATGATCCCGTTCAGCCTCCTGCTCGTCGTGGCCAAGATGCCGGTCAACGGGCTGGACGCGGGAGTCGCCGAACGGCTGCACGCGTACGCGCTGGCCCATCCCGGCGTGACCAGGGTGCTCATCGTGTGGACGGACCTGTTCGGGCCGTGGCCGTGGCGGATCGCGGTGATCGCGTACGCCGCCTGGCTGCTGTACAAGGGGGCGCCGAGGCTGGCCGCCTGGGCGGTCACCACCGTGACCGTGGGCGGGCTGCTCGGCCTCGCGCTGAAGATCGTCGTGGCCCGGGCCAGGCCGCACCTTCCCGACCCCGTCGCGCTCGCCCCCGGCGACTCCTTCCCGTCGGGCCACGCGGTCAACGTGACGCTCGGCGCGGGGGTGATCGTCCTGCTCCTCCTGCCCCATCTGACCCGCTGGGGGAAGGTGGTGGCCTGGGCGGTCGCCTGGTTCCTCGTGCTGTCGGTCGGCTACACCAGGATCGCGCTCGGCGTGCACTGGGTGAGCGACGTGGTCGCCGGGATCGTGCTGGGAGCCGCGGTGGTCGCCGCCACCGCGGCGGGATTCGAGACGTGGCGGCGTGAGCAGGGCCGCAGGGCCGCCTCGCCGCTGGCCGAGGGAGTGGAACCCGAACACGTGAAGGTGAGCCATGTCCAGAAGAACTGAGCACGTGAAGTACTACGCGCTGACGATTTTACTGCCGCTGCTCCTCATGGCCGGCGTGACGTACGGCGTGGGCGAGCTGATCCTCGCCTGGCCCACCGGCGAGGCCGGGGTCAGCCGGGCCCTGGCCGCCGACCGCACCTCGTTGTGGAACTCGCTCACCGATTTCGGCAGCAGCCTGTCGGACACGCCGTACATCGTGGCGCTCACCGCGATCGCCGCGATCGTCTTCCGGCTGGCGTACGGGCGCTGGCGCGAGTCGGTCTTCCTCATCGTGGCCGTCTGGAGCCAGTCGCTCGTCTTCCTGGCCGTCACCGAGGTGGTCGGGCGGCACCGGCCGCCGGTGGAGCACCTCGACCCGGCCCCGCCGACCTCGAGCTTCCCGTCGGGGCACGTCAGCGCCGCCGTCGCGTTCTACTGCGGGGTCGCGCTCGTCCTCGCCACGCACATCCGCAACCGGGCGCTCCAGGTGGTGGTCTGGACGATCGGGATCGCCGCCCCGCTCGCCGTCGCCTTCTCCCGCCTGTACCGCGGCATGCACTTCCTCACCGACATCACCTGGGGGTTGCTGCTCGGCGCCGTCTGCGTCGTGGTGGCCGCCCGCGCGATCCTGCACCGGCGCGAGCGACCGGCCGAGGCGCGGTCCTCGCGGTCCTCGAGGCTCCGGCCGGGCGCCCAGTCGTCCATGACGCCGTAGTCAGTCGTCCATCACGCCGTAGGCGGACGCCCGGAAGGTGAAGGAGGCCCAGGAACGGTAGGGCCGCCACGCCTCGGCCAGCCTCCGGTACGCGGACGGGGGCGCGTCCTCCGGCAGGCCGTACGCCTCGCGCAGGATCGCGAACAGGCGCGGCTCGTCGCCCGGGAACGCGTCGGGCGCGCCCGCCCCGCGGATCAGGATCAGACCGGCCGAGAACGGCCCGATGCCAGGCAGGGCGCGCAACTCGGCCAGGGCGTCCTCCGGCGCGAGCGAGCGCAGGTGCGCGGTGGTCAGGACGCCGTCGAGCGCGGCCCGGGCCAGCCCGCGCACCCACTCCTCCTTCTGCGCGGGCAGGCCCAGGCCGCCGGCGTCCACCAGCGTCATGGGCGGCGGGAACGCCGTGCACGGCCGGCCGTCCACGGTGACCGTCGCGCCGTACCGTTCGGCGACGCGCTGCTTGATGCGGGACGCGATCAGCATGGACGAGCGTTGCACGATCACCGCCCAGCACGCCGCCTCCCACGGGCTCCAGAAGCACACCGGCCGCAGGCCGGGACGGCGGCGCTGCAGGTCGCCGAGCACCGGGTCGTCCTCGCCGAGCCCGGCGAACCCGGTGCCGTCCACGTCGAGCGAGAGGATGCGGGCCACCTCGCCCCGGATCGCCGGGCCCGCCGGCCGCGTCGTGGCGACGGCGACGCCGTCCGGCGCGCCCGTCACGCTCACGCCGATCGGCAGCCAGTCGGCCTCCGCGCAGTAGGCGAAGCGCAGCGTCCGCCCGTCGGAGGGCAGCGCGCTGGTGGCCGGCCAGTCCTCGACGAAACGCAGGGAGGCGGCGAAGTCGAACGGGCCCTCGGCGGTGAGCCCGAAACCGTGCGTGGTCATGCGCGCATGGTACGAGGCCCCGCCGACCGTTTCCGACGTGCGGCGGGGCGGGGGCAGGACCGGCGACGGGGGTCAGGAGCGGCGGCGGGGCAGCGCCAGGCGCCAGGCGTGGGGGAGGACGGTCCAGGTGCGGGAGGAGTACGGGCCGGCCAGCTCGCCGTCCGCGTTGACGTGCACCGAGGGTCCGGACAGCCGCACGCGACGACCCCGGACGGTCACCACGTCCGTCCGGCTGGTGTGCCGTCCCAGCTTCAGCAGCAGGCCGTAGCGCAGGCGGCGCAGCGGGCCCGTGGAGAAGGACACCATCACGTCGGCGAGCCGGTCGTCCGCGCTGGCGCCGGGCGTGATGGGAGTGCCGCCGCCGATGGTGCGGCCGTTGCCGACGCCGACCATGAGCACGCGCCGGCGCCCGTCCGCGACCACCTGGCCGTCCACCTCCACCCGCAGCGGCACGCCGCGCGTGCGCACGCCGGCGATCACGCTGCCGGCGGCGTAGGCGAAGCGGCGCAGGAACGGCTTGAGCGGCCGGGCCGTCCGGGCGGCCTCGACCCCGATCCCGGCGTGCACCGCGTTGACCACGACGCCGCCGTCGTCGTCGCGGAGCAGGTCCAGCGCGTGCGGCTCCCCGGTGGCCGCCACCCGGGCCGCCTCCACGGGGTCGAGCGGCAGCCCGAGCCCCCGGGCCAGGTCGTTGCCGGTGCCCAGCGGCACCAGCCCGACCGTGCGGGACCCCAGCTCCCCGCGTTCGGCCAGCGCCTCCACCAGGCAGTGCAGCGACCCGTCGCCGCCGAGCACCACGGGGTCGCGCCCGGGATGCTCTCCCAGCAGGGCGGGCAGCTCGGACGGGTCCTTGATCCGGGCCTCCACGGTGTCGGCGTGCCGGGTCAGCTCGGACAGGACCTCGGACAGCACGTCCTCGTCCGTGCCTCCGGCCGAGGAGTTGACGATGGCCACCAGTCGGCGCACGAGTGCTCCCTTCTCACCCGCGCCGTCTACCCCGATCCGGCTCCGTGAGTCCCATGAGCGCCGTACTCCGGAGCGGGTCAGGCCGGTCCGATGTTCCAGGTGCGGAGCGTGCGGTCCTCGGTGACGCCCGTCACCACAGGGAGGCCCGCCGCCTCGGACAGGGTGGCGGTGAGGATCGCGCCGCCCGGTCCAGGCCCCAGCGTGCCGACGACGTCGCCGTCGTCCAGGTTCCAGACGCGGACGAGGACGTCGTCACCCGCCCCGGTGTGCACGGCGACCGCTATGGGGGCCTCGCCGGAGCGGCCCGTGGCGAGCGCGGCCACGCCCCGGTCGTCGGGGCTGCTCTCGCTGAAGTCCCACTTCTTGCGGCGCTTGCCGCTCGCCAGGTCGTACACGCGGAGGGTGGCGTCCAGGTGGGTGGAGACCAGGACGGGCTTGCCGCCGATCTCGGCGCAGGCCAGCCGCTCGACGCCGCCGATCTCCCCGGTGGTGAACGTGCGCGTCACCTTGCCGTCCGACAGCCGCCGCACCCGGATCCGGTTGTTGCCGTCGCCGGTGACCAGCACGTCCTGCCCGCCGAGCGTGCCGAAGGCCAGGGCGTCGACCCCCTGGAAGTGGTCGGTGACCGCGGGGCCGATCTGCTTGCCGGTGGTGACGTCCCACAGGCGGACGACGCTGTGGAGGTCACGGAGGCTGTCGTACTTCTGCGACACCGCGACCACCCGGCCGCCGGCGACCGCTACGCCGATGATCGGGTCGGTGGCGCGGTGCGAGGCCAGGCTCTCGCCCGTCGAGCTCCATAACCGCATCCGGCCGTCGCCGTGGCCGGAGAGCACCACGGGCGCGCCGTCGCGCTCGCCGCAGGCCACGGCGGTCACCGAGGCGCCGCCGTCGCCGAGGCGGGTGGCGGCCGGCTGCCCGGTGTTCCAGGCGAGCACGATCCCCTTGTCGGTGCCGCAGGCGACGAAGGGGCCGGAGGCGGCGAGCGCGGTCGCGGCGCCCCAGCCGCGGGTGAGGGCGACGGGCTCGGTGAGAGGCGTGCCGAACGGCTGGTCCGTGGGCGTCGCGGACGGCGTCGCGCTGGGGGAGGGCGTCCCGGTGGGGGCGGGGGAGCGGTCGCTCACCTGGCGGGTGGGCTCGTCGCGGCGTCCGAGCAGGGCGAACGCGGAGACCGCCGCGGCGGCCGTGACCGCCGCGCCGCCGATCAGGGCCCGCCGGCTGAACGTCCTGGGCCGGCTCGGGGAGGTCGGCGCCTCCCGGATGTCCGCGGGCCGGATGTCCGCGGGCCGGACCTCCGCGGGCCGGACCTCCGCGGGCCGGACCTCCGCGGGCCGGACCTCCGCGGGCGGCGGAACGGGGACGCCCGGCGCCGCCGGTCCCGCACGGCCGATCAGCCGTTGCAGCAGCGCGGCGGGCGTGGGCCGGGCGGCGGGGTCCTTGGCCAGGCACTCCTGGATCGGTCCCACCAGGTGCGGCGGCACGCCGGTCAGGTCGGGCGTCCCACTCAGGACCTGGTTGAGGATGGCCGGCACCGTCTCCCCGCGGAACGGCGGGCGCCCGGTGGCGGCGAACACCATCGTGCCCGCCCAGGCGAAGACGTCCGACGCCGGCCCGATCC
Organism: Nonomuraea sp. NPDC050691; assembly: GCF_040654455.1. Taxonomy (NCBI): domain Bacteria; kingdom Bacillati; phylum Actinomycetota; class Actinomycetes; order Streptosporangiales; family Streptosporangiaceae; genus Nonomuraea; species Nonomuraea sp. NPDC050691. Next base: position 3,690 of record NZ_JBFAIA010000052.1, on the reverse strand, counting down.
GCTCGCCCCTGAACTGCTCCGGCGACATGTACGCCGGGGTGCCGACGGGGCCGGAGGCCATGGTGGTGGCGTCCAGCGCCTTGGCGATGCCGAAGTCGATGACGATCGGGCCCTCGGGGCCCATCAGCACGTTGCCCGGCTTGAAGTCGCGGTGCACGATGCCCGCCTCATGGATCGCGGCCAGCGCCGTCAGCGTCGAGATGGCGAGCCGGTCGAGCACGCCCGCGGTCCGCGGGCCCTTCTCACGGACGACCGCCTGCAGGGTGTCGCCGGCGACGTACTCACTCACGATGTACGGCCGGCCGTCGAACGTCCCGACGTCGAGCACGGCCGCCGTGCAGAAGGCCGCCACCCGGCGCGCCGCCTCCACCTCGCGCAGGAAACCCTTCGTCACGTCGGCGTCCTGGCTGAGATGGCTGTGGACGACCTTGATCGCGACGTCGCCGTCGTCGTCGCGCACGCCCCGGTAGACGATGCCCTGGCCGCCCGAGCCGAGGACTCCAGCGATCCGGTACGGGCCGATCCGCTCGGGATCCCCCGGCCGGAGCGGGCGTGAAGCCGGCATCCCGCTCCCTTCCCGTCCTTCCCGATGTACGCGGCCCTGTGCGGGCGATCCACACCCTAGAGCCGCACGCCCTCCCCCCGGAAGGCGGGGGCACCCGCCCCCCGAGGTGGTGCCACGCTCCGGCATGAGGCACTATGGAGAGAAGTGACCGGACGGCGCCCCATTCCCCGCGCCCCACCTCGACCCCGGCTCCCACCCCATGCTTGACGACTTCACGCATACCCATCACAAGTCGCCGGCCCTGACCCGCGACAACCTCATGAACCCTCACGAGTCGCCGGTTCTCACCTGCGGCGGCCCCATGACGCACGGCTCCATGACGCACGGCTGCATGCCACATGGCCCTGCCGCGCACAGCCCCATGCCGCACAGCCCCATGCCGCACGGGCTCGTCACGCACGGTCCCGGCTCGCCGGCGCTGACCCGCGACGACCCCATGGCGATGCCCCTCACCTATCCCGGCCTGCTCCCACAGGGGCCGGGCGTGCTGGCCGACCGCCGTTTCCTGCCGCTGACCGGACGCGACGGCGACTGGCACGTGGAGGGCTCGCCCATCGACACGTGGCTGGCCGCCCGCGGAGCGGCGCCGATGCGGTCGCGGCACGCCGTGGTCGCCGTGGGGTCCAACGCCGCGCCGGCGCAGCTCCACCGCAAGTTCACGCGCCACCGGGTGCCCGCGGTCGTGCCCCTCACCCGGGTGCGGGTACGCGGCCTCGCTCCGGGCGTCTCCGCGCACATCAGCAGGTTCGGGTACATCCCGGCCGCCCCGGTGGCGGTGCCGGGGGTGTCGGAGCTGTTCGTGTCCTGGGTGGACGGTGAGCAGCTCGCCGCGCTCGACCGGACCGAGCCCAACTACCGGCGGCGGGTCCTCGATCCCGGCGCTCACCCCGTGACCTTCGACGGGCCTGACCGGCCGGCCGGTGCAGGGCAGATCGCCTGTCACGTGTACGAGGGCCTGCACGGCTGCCTCGCGGACGAGTCGGGGCGGCCGGTGCGCCTGACGTCGCAGCGGCGGCTCATCGGCGCGCTGCTCGGGGCGTCGGCCGAGCTGGCGAGGGTGTGCGGCGGCACGCCGGAGGAGTTCGTGGTCCGGGTACGCGACCCGCGGGTTCGCGAGACCGCCCAGAGGCTGCTGCGCCGCGGACCACGCGTCCCGGGCACGACCCGCCTCGCCGCCTGACGTCCCACACGAGGGCTCTCAGTACCGCGGTACTCCCGGGACGGCCGTACTCCCGGGACGGCCGTACTCCCAGCACCCCCGCACTCTCAGGATCGCCCGAGCGTTCCTGTCTGCCGGGACTCCTGGGGGCGCTGGTCGAGCACCAGGGCGGGTGGGCCCTCGGCGACGAGGTGGCCGCCGTCGAGGAGCAGGCAGTGGCCGGCGTCGCGTGCCGCCGCCGGATCGTGCGTCGCCTGCACCACGGTGACGCCGTCGCCGCTCGCCCGGTCGAGGGCCGCCGCGACGTCCCGCCGCGCCTCGGCGTCAAGGCCCGTCGCGGGCTCGTCCAGCAGGAGCAGATCGGGCTCCTGCGCCAGCCCCTGCGCGAGCAGCGCCCGCTGCCGCTGCCCGCCCGACAGGGCGCCCAGCCGCTGACCGGCCAGGCCGAGGACGCCGAGCCGGTCCATGCAGTCGTCGACGACCGCCCAGTCGTGGCGTGACAGCCGCCGCCACGGCCCCCGGTGCGCCCATCGGCCCATGGCCACGGTGTCCCGGACGGTGATCGGCAGGGCGTCGGAGACCGCGCTCCGCTGCACCACGAACGCCGGCCGCCGGACCCGCCCCAGCACCGCGCCGGACGCGGGCCGCAGCACACCGGCGAGGACGGCGAGCAGCGTGGACTTCCCCGAGCCGTTCGGCCCCACCACCGCCGTGACGGCCCCACCCGGGACACGCGCGCTGACCCCGTCGAGCACCCGCCGCCGCCCGTATCCCGCGCTCAACCCCCGGATCTCCAGGCCGCCCCGGGGCAGCCCGCTCGCCGCCGCACCCATGAACGGCCCGCTCCCGCACGACCCGCTTTCCGCCGCCACCACGTACGGCCCGCTCGCCGGCCCGCCCCCGCACGACCTGTCCGGTTCCGTCATGTCGCCTCCTACTTGAAACTGATAACGGTTTTCATTGTAGAGTCCTCAGTCATGGATTGGTTGATCGCCCCCTTCGAGGTCTCCTTCGTCCGGCAGGCGTTGTGGGCCGGGGTCCTCGTCTCCCTCGTCTGCGCCCTGGCCGGCACCTGGGTCGTGCTGCGCGGCATGGCGTTCCTCGGGGATGCGATGTCGCACGGGATGCTCCCCGGCGTGGCCCTCGCCTCCCTGGCCGGGATCAGCCCGCTCGCCGGCGCCGCGGTCAGCGCGGGCGTCATGGCGGCCGGCGTCACGGCCGTGAGCCGCTCGTCCCGGCTGTCGCACGACACGAGCATCGGCCTGCTCTTCGCCGGCATGCTCTCCCTGGGAGTGATCGTCGTCTCCCGGTCGGACTCGTTCGCGGTGGACCTGACGGGATTCCTGTTCGGGGACGTGCTGGCCGTACGGGACCGGGATCTCGCCTTGCTGGGCGTGGCGCTGCTCGTCGCGGGCCTGGTCTGCGCCGCGGGGCACCGGATGTTCGTCGCGCTGGCCTTCGATCCCCGCAAGGCCGCCACGCTGGGGATGCGGCCCCGGCTCGCGCACGCCCTGCTGGTGGGCCTGGTGACGCTCGCCCTGGTCGCGTCGTTCCACGTCGCGGGCACGCTGCTCGTGTTCGGGCTGCTCGTCGCGCCGCCGGCCGCGATGGCGCTGTGGGCGCGCCGGATACCGGCCATCATGCTGGGCGCGGGGCTGATCGGCACGGCCGCGACGGTGGCCGGGCTGGTGGTGTCCTGGCACCTCGGCACCGCCGCGGGCGCCACCATCGCCGCCGTCGCGGTGTCGCTGTTCTTCGCGTCGGCGCTGCTCTCGCCCGTACGGAGATCCGCGTGAGCGCCACCATGCGGGCGGCCGTCGCAGGAGTGGTCGCGCTGGCCGTTCCCGCCGCTCTGGCCGGTTGCGCGGCCGGTGACGCCCGGACTCCGGCAGCCGGCGGCGCCCGGACGGCGGCCGAGCCCGTGCCGCACGGCCGCGTCGCGGGCGCGGAGGAGACCGCCGAGGCG
>NZ_JBFAIA010000051.1:0-48035 GCF_040654455.1 Nonomuraea sp. NPDC050691 | reverse complement strand
GGCCCCGACACGCTCGTGCTGACCGGCGGCGACGGCGTCCGGGCCGTGTGGGACGGCGGCCGGGCGCCCGTCGGCGACGGCCTCGTCGTGGTGGGGCCCGGCGGGGACGGCGGGCACGTGGTCGCCCCCGGCGGTCCGCCGCCCGACGGGCGGGCGGTGCTGGAGGCGGCCGCCGCGCGCTGGCGCGACTGGTTCGCCCGCATGCCCGCCGTCCCCTCCGACCTACGGGAACGGGCAGAGCAGGCGTGGTGGACGCTCGCGGTCAACCTCGTGCCGATCCAGGGCCGCGAGTCGCTGGTCCCCTCCAAGTACGGCTACGTCGGCCTGTGGAACTGGGACTCCTCCTTCCACGCCATCGCCCTCCGGCACGCCGACCCGGGCCTGGCCAGGGAGCAGATCCGCATCCTGCTCGACCACCAGCGCCCCGACGGGCTGATCCCCGACGTGGTCCACGACCACGGGGTGCTGGCCGAGACCACCGACCTGCCCCGCTCCGACCTGGCCCGGCTGGCCGAGCACGTCGGCGGGCCGCCCGTGCGCGAGGCCGTCCCGATCACCAAGCCGCCGCTCACCGCCTGGGCCGTGTGGAAGATCCACCAGGCCGACCCCGCCCCGGGCTTCCTCGCCGAGGTGTACGAGCCGCTGGTGCGCGCCCAGGAGTGGTGGTTCGCCCGCTCCGACCCCGACGGCGACGGCCTGGCCGAGTACCTGCACCCGTACTCCTCGGGCCTGGACGACAGCCCGATCTGGGACGGCGGGCCGCGCGCCGAGCCGCCCGACCTCAACTCCTACCTCGCCCTGCAGTACGACCGGCTGGGCGACATCGCCGCCGCGCTGGGCCGCGACCCGGGGGAGTGGCGGGTCAGGGCCCAGGCGCTCGTGGACCGCATGGTGGCGCGGCGGTGGACCGGTGCCCGGTTCGTCACCCTGGTCGGCGGGCGGGAGGCGGACGTCCGCACCCCGCTGGAGCTGCTTCCGCTCCTGACCGGGCGGCTGCCCGCCGCCGTCGCCGACCGGCTCGTGGCCGACCTGCGCTCGCCGAGCTTCTGGGGCGAGCGGCCGGTGCCCACGGTCGCGTTCGACGACCCCCGCTTCGACCCCGACGCCATGTGGCGCGGCCCGGTCTGGCTGAACGTCAACTACCTGCTCATCGAGGGCCTGCGCCGGTCCGGCCACCCCGGTACGGCCCGCGAGCTGCGCGAGCGCACGCTGGCGATGGTCCGCGACGGCGGCGGCCTCTACGAGTACTGGAACCCGCTGACGGGCCGCCGGGCGGGTCGGGCGACGAGCGGGTTCGGCTGGTCGGCCGCCCTGTTCCTGGATCTGGCCCGCACCGCCGCCCGCGAGGGGTGACGGCGGTTCAGACGACGGGGTGGGACTCCGGGTGGGCGTCCCACCATCGCCGGAACGCCGGATTGTCGTCCACGTGGTCCTCGAAGGCGGCGGCGAACCCGCGGTAGAGCGCGGCCGCGTCCTGCGGCCCCAGACGGTCGCGCCGCCAGGCCACGGCGAGCCGCGCCACCTGCGGCTCACCGGCGAGCGGCAGCACGACCGTGCCCTCCGCGGCCGGCCAGGTGGGATCGACGAGGCGCACCCCGTGCCCCGCCGCCACCAGCGGCAGGCCGGCCCCGCTCGGGGCGTCGTAGCGGATGTCCGGCTCGAAGCCCGCAGCGCGGCAGGACGCGCGCAGCGCCGCCAGCGAGCCGTCGTCGCCGCCCGGCGGGCTGATCCACCTCTCCCGCGCCAGGTCGCCGAGCCGTACGGCGGAACTCCCCGCCAGCGGGTGCGCCGCCGACAGCGCCACGAAGATGGGATGGCGGGGGACGAGCGTGCGCGTGACGACGGGGGAGCGCAGCGCGATCTCCGTCCCCTCGATCACGCCCAGGAGGGCCGCGTCGAGCTCGCCGTGGGCCAGGGCGTCGGCGAGCAGCGCCGTCGACGGCTCGATCCACAGGGACACGGTCCGCCCGGGCAGCGCCTCGCCGGCCCGCTCGACGACGCTCGCGACACACGCCAGGTGGTTGCAGCCGAGCCGGAGCGCCGACGACGGCGCGTGCGTCCCGCGCAGGTCGTGGACGAGCGCGTCCACCTCATGGAGCACGATCCGGGCCCGGGCGACGACCTGGAGGCCCAGCGGGGTGGGCCGGACACCCGCACGGGAACGGACGAACAGGACGCCCCCCAGGAGCTCCTCGACCTTGCGGAGCTGATGGGTGACCGCCGGCTGGGACAGCTCCAGACGCGCGGCGGCCTTGGTCAGACTGCCGGTCTCGGCGACGGCGCAGACCAGGCGGAGGTGTCTCAGGTCAAGGTCCACACATGGAGTATGTGACATGTGACCGCTGCGAAACAGGTGCGGCCGTGCCGGGCCCCGGGGCGATCCGGGCCTCGGGCCCGTCGTGTCCGAGCCCGTCGTGTCCTGACAAATCCCCATTCGCGAGATTTATGGCCTTATTGATGACTACAGAGCGCGACCGGGCCACACACTCGGGGCCAGCCTCGCATCCCGCGAGACCCCCTGGAGGTCCCTGTGCGCACCAACCGCATGGGCCGGCGGCTCTTATCGTTGCTGGCCGCCTGCGCCCTCGTCCCATCCCTCGCCGCCCCGTCCCTCGCCGCCTCTTCCGCCTCCCGTGCCGTCCCCTCCCGCGCCGCCCTCTCCGCCGCCGCGGCGTCCGCGCGGTCAGCGGCGGAACCACCGCCCTCCAGCCCCTTCGCCGCACGCGCCGACGTGCCGCACGTCGGCGGGTCCCGGCTCGACGCGGCCGACCGGCCTCCCCGTCAGGCCGCCACCGACGCCCTGCGCAGCGACTACGACCTGCCGGCCAAGGCGCCGGAACACCCCCGGCCCTCGGCGAAAACCCAGACGAAGGCCCAGACCAGGGGGCAGGCGAAGGCGGCCTGCGACGTCGCCGACTTCACCGGCCGTACCGGGAGCGCCCTGGTCCGCCAGATCAAGGCCAGCACCCCCGGCTGCGTGAACACGCTGTTCGCCCTCACCGGCGGCGACGCCCGCGGCGCGTTCCGTGAGGCGCAGATGACGGCCGTCGCCCAGGCCCTGCGTGACGACGCCCCCGCCTACCCCGGCGACAACACCATGGCGACGGTCCAGCTCGTGCTCTACCTGCGCGCCGGCTACTACGCGCACTGGTACCACGAGACGGACGTCGGACCGTACGGCGCGGGCCTGGCCACCGCGATCCAGGCGGCCCTGGACGCGTTCTTCGCCGGCCCGCGCGCCTGGACCGTGAGCGACGCCAACGGCGAGGTGCTGGCCGAGGCGGTCACGCTGATCGACAGCGCCGAGCAGAACGCGCGCTACCTCCACGTCGTCAAGCGCCTGCTCACCGGCTACGACAGCACCTACGACTCCTCCTGGTGGATGCTCAACGCGGTCAACAGCGTCTACACCGTGCTGTTCCGCGGTCACCAGGTGCCCGGCTTCGCCGGCGCCGTCCAGGCCGACACCAGCGTGCTCGGCACCCTGCGGGACTTCGCGGCCGGCCACCTCGCGCTGCTGGGCACCGGCCGCGCCTACCTCACCACCAACGCGGGCCGCGAACTCGCCCGCTTCCTCCAGCACCCCGCCCTGCTGGCGACGGTCCGCCCCCAGCTCGGGGACCTGCTCGGCCGCAGCGCCATGACCGGCCCGACCGCGCCGCTGTGGGTCGGCGTCGCCGAGATGGCCGACGCCTACGACCGGGCGAACTGCGCCTCCTACGGCACCTGCGACCTGCGGCGGCGCCTCGCCTCGGCCGTCCTGCCGACCACCTACACGTGCGGCCCGGCCATCAGGATCCGGGCACAGGACATGACGGTCGGTCAGCTGTCCGGCACCTGTTCGAGCCTGGCCGGCCAGGACGCGTTCTTCCACGACCTGGTCCGGGACGGCGGCCCGGTCGCGGGCGACGGCAACACCACGCTGGAGGTGGTGGTGTTCGACTCCAGCACCGACTACCAGACGTACGCGGGCGCGCTGTTCGGCATCGACACGAACAACGGCGGCATGTACCTGGAGGGCGATCCGGCCGCCGCCGGCAACCAGCCCAGGTTCATCGCCTACGAGGCCGAGTGGCTGCGCCCCACCTTCCAGGTCTGGAACCTCAACCACGAGTACACCCACTACCTCGACGGCCGCTTCGACATGTACGGCGACTTCGACGCCGGGGTGAGCACGCCGACCGTCTGGTGGATCGAGGGATTCGCCGAGTACGTCTCCTACTCCTACCGCCGGCTCACCTACGACGCGGCCGTCACCGAGGCCGGCAGGCACACCTATGCGCTCAGCGCGCTGTGGGACACCACGTACGCCCACGACACCACCCGCGTCTACCGATGGGGTTACCTGGCCGTGCGCTACATGGTCGAGCGGCACCGGGGAGACGTGGCCACCGTCCTCGGCTCGTACCGGACCGGGGCGTGGAGCGCGGCGCGGTCCTTCCTGACCGGCACGATCGGCAGCCGCTACGACGCCGACTGGTCCACCTGGCTGGCCGCCTGCGCGGCGGGAGGCTGCGCCGGCACCGTCCCCGAGTGCCCCGGCCCGGACACCCGGCGGCTCGACCGCGGGTGCCGCCGCAGCGGCCTGTCCGCCGGTGACGACGACTACGCGTACCTCTACCTGTACCTGCCCGCGGGAGTCTCCCGGCTGACCGTCACCGCCTCGGGCGGCACCGGCGACGCCGACCTTTACTACAACCCGGCGGCCTGGGCCACCACCACCGCCTACACGCGGCGGTCCGGCTCGGCCGGCAACGACGAGGTCCTCACCATCGACGGGCCGCCCGCCGGCTACGTCTACCTCAGCCTGCACGCGGTCCGGGGCTTCTCCGGGGTCACCCTCACGACCGAGTACTGACGGCCGCACGCGTCGTGGCGGGGGCGGGGCGGCCCCCGCCCCCGCCCCCGCCACGACGGGACATCACTTCACGAGGTAGGCGTCGGAGATGACCTGCTGGACGGAGTTGCCGTCCCTGTCCTTGGCCTCCACCTTGATCGAGACGCTGCCCGGGCCCTTGGGGTTGAGCACGAGCACCTTGTCACCGGGCAGCACGGCGGCCTTCGTCCAGTGCGCGCCCTTGTCGCCGGAGACCCAGACGCCCCGCAGTGACGGCGACCGGCCGCCCTCCGGCGTGACGGTGAAGGTGAACGGCCTGCCGCCCTGGACCGTGTCGTCCCCCGGCAGCCTGAGCTCGTGGCGCAGCCGGATCACCGGCACCTGGGCGCAGGGCTGCTTGTCGTCCCACAGCACGGTGTCCAGGCAGGGATACGGGGCGCTGCCGCTCGCCGGGCGGGCGGAGCGGAACGTCCAGGTGGTCTCGACGCCGGTGCCGGGGTGCTTGCCGGCGAAGGCGTCCTTCCACGAGTTCGTCAGCCGGTACGTACCTGACCCGGCGGGGACGGTGTAGTAGGGCACGCCCAGGTCGTCGTACTCGGTCTTGACCTCGGTGGCGCCGTTGAACAGGTGGACCTCCTCGATGCCCGGCGCGCCCTGGTAGTGGTGGCTCGGGTCGGAGGCGTCGGAGTAGTACCCGAAGCCGACCGGGCTCAGTGCCCGCAGCCGCAACCGGTCGCCCTGGCGGCAGCCGTCGCAGTAGAAGCCCTGGCCGAGCCAGTCCGGCGTGCCGGGGCCGGTCGTGAGCTGGGTGGGCACGATGGCCTCGTTCCAGTCCTCCCGTTCCTGGCCCGCCCGGGTGAAGCCGCGGAGGGAGGTGCCGAAACGCTCGCCGCCCGTGCCCGCGTCGTAGAACGAGTAGGCGCGCTCCCACAGCACGTCGTCGCCGGTGGTGTTGTAGTACTCCGTCCGGGCCGCGGGCGCGGCGAAGGCGTGCGAGCCGCGCACGCTGAGCCGCTGCTCGTCGGTGTAGGTGTGGCTGACCTCGGTGAAGTCCGCCTTCGGGCCCCACGTGCCGGTCGACGGGGTGAACTGCGCGTGGTAGGTGGTGTCGATCGCGGTGAGGTCGCGGGCCTTCGGCGCGAAGCGGAGACGGCCCGCCGTGGCGCCCTTCACGTAGTGGACCAGCTTGTACTCGAACGGGGTGGTCGGCGTGACGTGCAGCGCGGCGCCCGGGTACGGCTTGCGGGCCAGGACCTTGCCGAGCTGGTCGGCCTCGCCGTTGTCCAGCCACAGCACCGGGATCTTGTTCTGGGCCGTGTACGCCGCGTTGCTGAGCAGCCAGGCGAACCGGTCGCTGGTGACCACGCCCGCCGCCCCGGCCTTGATGGCCAGGTCCAGGTCGGTCAGCAGGAGCTGGAGCGAGTCCCGGGCCGGGAGGTGGACGAGCTTGCCGCGCACGTCGCCGCCGCCGCGCATGTCGTCGCCCGTGGCCAGGCTCAGCCGCCGGTCGGAGGCGAACTTCGGCACCAGCGGGTCGTGCTCGCTGACGTAGCGCGGATCGAGCGAGACGCCGGGCACGCTCAGCTCCACCTCGGGAGCACGGCGGACCTGGTCGAACAGCATCATGAAGGTGCCCACGGTGGGCGCCTTGGTGACCGGCGTGACCCAGTACCGGCCCCTGAGGGTCGGCTCGTAGCTGAGCACCGACGCGCCCCCGTACATGCGGCCACCGGCGGTCGTACGGGTGAAGTTCACGTTCAGGAACACCGGCTCCGACTTGCGTGGCGTGCTGATGTCGAGCGGCTCGGCCTTGGTCGCGTCCATGGTGACCGTGGTGTCGGCGTCGAGCTTGAGCTCGGGGACGGTGAGGAAGCCGTACTGGAGGTTGCGGTCCGGCTTGGTGAACCACCAGGGCGTCTCGCCGATGTAGTAGACGCCGCCGTGGGCGAGCTTGAGCTCGGTCTCCAGGACGCCGGGCGTCTCGGTGGCCCGCCAGTTCTCGGTCCACGTGGCCGTCGGCTCGCCCTCGAGGAGCGGGTCGGTGTCGCTGATCCGCGCGGCGGACACGGGCCCGGGGTTGATCGTCCACTCCGGCCGGCCGACGAACCTGACCTTCAGGGTGTGCATCCTGGCCTGCTTGCGGAACGCGATCGGCGCCGTCAGCCGGGTCGTGCCGGTGGTGGCCGTCAGGCGTCCCTCGTACCAGCCGGGCTCGCCCAGCGTGGGCTCGATGGTGAGGGCCGCGGTCGCGGTGCCGCCCGCGGGAACGGTCAGCGACGACGGCGTCAGCGTGGCCATCCCGGACGGCGGCTGCGCGTCGCCGCGCTTCAGCGTCATCGACAGGTCCAGGGTGACCGGCTCCTTGCCGGTGTTGCGGAAGGTCACCTTCCGGGTCATCGTCTGGCCGGTGTACGGGTCGGTGAACCCGGCGTAGACCGTCGCCAGGTCGTCGAAGACCTGCTGGGTGACGGCCTGCCCGATGTCCAGCCGGCCCGCGCCCTGCTCGTGGGGCCTGGCGTCGCCCGGCTTCGCGGTCGCGGTGAGCGCGGTCTTGAGCTGCTCGGGCGTCCAGTCGGGGTGCTGGGCGGCGAGGATGCCCGCGGCGGCCGCCACGTGCGGGCTCGCCATCGAGGTGCCGGACGCCGCCGTGTAGTTGTCGTCGATCGGGCCGCCGCCCGGGACGCTGCTGCCCTCGCCCAGCGAGGTGCCCGCCGCGCGCGCCGCGATGATGTTCACGCCGGGGGCGGTGATCTCCGGCTTGATCGCGAAGTCGTCGCTCAGGCGCGGGCCGCGGCTGGAGAACGAGGCGATCTTGTCCGAGGAGTCGACCGCGCCGACGGTCAGCGCCGAGGTGGCCGCGCCGGGGGAGGCGATCGTGTAGCGGCCGGGGCCCGCGTTGCCCGCCGCGACCACGAACAGCGTGCCGTACGCGGAGGTCAGCTCGTTGGCCGCCTGGCTCAGCGGGTCGGTGCCGTCGGTCGGGTTGTTGCTGCCCAGGCTCATGTTGACCACCCGGACGTGCTGGGTGGCCGCCTGCCACTGCATCGCCGCGATGATCTCGGAGTTGTTGCCGCTGCCCGTGTCGTCCAGGGCCTTGGCGATGGTGAGCTGGGCGCCGGGGGCGACGCCCTTGTACTTGCCGCCCGAGGCGGCGCCGCTGCCCGCGATGATGGACGCCACGTGGGTGCCGTGGCCGACCCGGTCGGTGACCTCCTCGGCGTTGCCGCCGCCGGGGCTGCCCGCGGGGACGAAGTTGCGGGCGGCGACGATCCTGCCCTGCAGGTCGGGGTGGGCGGCGTCGACGCCGGAGTCGATGACGCCGACCTTCGTGCCCGTTCCGTCGAAGCCGGCGGCCCAGGCCGTGGGGGCGCCGATCTGCGGGTTGCTGACGTCGTCGAGCGCCTTGACCTTGCCGTCGAGCCACACCTTGCGCAGGTCGCCCGTCAGGGCCTTGGCGGTGGCCTGGTCACCGCCGCCGAGGGACTGCCAGAACGCGGCGGCCTGCTTCTTGTCGACCTTGATCGCGGCGCCGTCGATGCTCTCCAGCACCATCGGCTCCGAGCCGCCCTTCAGCGACCTGGCCTTGCCGGCGAGGTCGCTCGCCTTGGTCCGGTCCTGGTACTGGACGATGAGCGGGATCTTCGGGGACCCGGCGTCGCCGAAGCCGTTGGCCGCCAGGTAGTCGACGTTGAACAGCTCCTTGTCGAGCAGCCCCTTGGTGACGTAAGGCCCGGCGTCAGCGGGGATCACGTAGTAGCCGTGCTCGTCCTGCTGGGCGTGGTACGTCCGCGCCTCCTCGCCCTCGCGGGGCTCCAGGGTGGCCGACGCGTGACCCGCGGCGTCCTTCCTGTAGACGACGGTGTCACCGGTGACCAGGGTGATCCTGATCGGAGGTATGGCTTTCACCGGCGCTTTCGTGGCGGCGGCCGGGGATGTGAACGTTTTTACGGTCGCCGCGGTGGCCGTGTCCGGTACCGCGACGAGCGGCACGGCGAGGACGGCCCCGAGTAAGGCCACGAGCCTGCGGCGCCGGGGGATGGACAGCATGCGCACAACTTTCTCCAGACATGTGGAACAGGCCATCGTCGCCCGCGCGCGATGGAGATCGTTTCCACGCTGACCTAATCTGGTGATCAGTCAGGGCACAAGTCCGCCGGACGGGCCAAAACCCGCCAGGTGGCGGTAACCCGCCAGCGCCGTCAGCGCGCCTGCAGCGTCACCGGCGCCGCTCGGCGGGAGAAGGGGGCGCCGATGCTCGAAGCGATCGGGCTGTCGCCGGCCGAGAGCCGCCTGTACGCGACACTCGTCGAGAACCCGCGCTCGTCCGCGGCCGAGCTGGCCACGCACTGCGGCGTCTCGACGCTCCTCGCGGCCCGCACGCTGGCCGCCTTCGCGCGCCGCGGCCTGGCCAGCAGGCTGCCCGGCCGCCGCGCCCGTTACGTCGCCGTCGCCCCCGACATCGCGATCAGGCCGCTGCTGACCCGCCAGGAGGAGGAGCTCCACCGGGTGCGCACGGCGATCCACGAACTGACCACGTCGTTCCACCTGGCCTCCCGCTACGCGACGCACCCGGCCGAGCAGGTCGAGGTCGTCACGGGCACCGACAACATCATCAGCCGGGCGTACGCGCTCCAGGACAGCGCCCAGACCATGTTCCGCAACATCGACAAGCCGCCGTACGTCATGCGCGGCCACGCCGACAACGTCGAGCGCGAGCGGCGGATGCTCAAGTCCGGCATCGACTACCGCAGCGTCTACGACCTGGAGTCCCTGGCCGTTCCGGGCAAGCTGCGGCTCATCCAGGACTCGATGAGCCGGGGGGAGAAGGCCCGCGTGGTGGCCGACGCGGCGGCCAAGATGTGGATCGCCGACGACTCGCTCGCGCTGATCCCCATCCGCAACGGGGCGTACTCGATCGACGCGGCGTTCATCCTGCACCAGTCGGCCCTGCTCGACGCCCTGATCGCCCTGTTCGAACGGGAGTGGAGCCGGGGCTTCCCCTTACGCGCGACCCCCCGCCCCGCCACCCCCATCCCCACCCCCACGTCCGAGGTGGCGGAGCCTGACGAGCTGACCAGGGATCTGCTCGCGCTGCTGGCCGGCGGCCTGACGGACGAGGCCATCGCCCGCGCCCTCGGGCTCGGGCTGCGCACGGTGCAGCGCCGCATCCACGCCGTCATGCGCGACCTGAACGCCATCACCCGCTTCCAGGCGGGCCTGGCGGCCAGGGAACGCGGCTGGATCTAGAGGGAGACGTCGGGGTGAAGCACGAGGCGTCGCGGTCGGGGCGATGCTCCTGCCGGCGGCGGCCGAAGGAGCGGCGGTAGGCGGCGGGTGTGGTGCGCATCATCACGTGTGTCGGGCGAGTTCATCGACTGCGGCCGCACGCTCGGCATCAGCATGATCGAGCGGTAGCGGGGCCTCTCCTGTCGCCTGTCGCTGCAATACGGTGATCGGCGACACGAAGGGAAAACCGATGAGACGCACGACCGCGGTCGCCTCGCTGGCCGCCACCCTCCTGCTCGCCGGCTGTTCCGTGACCATCCCCGAGCCGGACCAGAAAGGCATCGTCTACGACGCCGGCACGTTCTCCGACACGACGTTCCAGAACTGCGTGGACCCGGGCGTCCGCGACGTGTCCGGGTGGGGCGACAAGGGCTACGTCTACCCGGCCGGGCAGCGTACGTTCGAGTTCGCCGCCGACCCGAACGACCCCGACGGCGTCAAGACCAAGCCGGGCGCCGAGTCCGGGCCGCTCACCATGTGGACCAAGGATCCCCTGGAGATGCGGGTCTCGGGCGTGGTCACCTTCTCCCTGACCGGCGACTGCAAGACCCTCCAGCGCTTCCACGAGCAGATCGGCCTCAAGTACGAGGCCTACACCGACGAGGGCTGGCGCAAGCTGCTCAGCGTCTACGTCGGCCAGCCGCTCGACCGGGCCCTGGACGCGGCCAGCAAGGAGTTCGCCTGGCGCGACCTCACCTACGTCAACCCGCAGGCCAAGCAGCAGTGGGAGGCGAAGGTCGCCGAGTACATGAGCCAGTTCCTGAGCGAGCAGGGCGGCACCGCGTTCTTCGAGCGGTTCTCGGTCACCCTCCAGCAGCCGCAGCCGCCGCTGAAGGTGCGCGAGGCGATGGCCGCGGTCCAGCAGGCCCAGGAGGAGAACACCGCCCAGAAGGCGAAGAACGCCAAGGCCCGCACGGAGCTGGAGGCGATCAAGGAGCTGAAGGACGTGCTGGGCGCGCAGGGCGCGGTGATGTGGCAGGCCGTCAAGGACGGCCGCATCCAGATCATCGTCACCGACACCGGCCAGATCAACATCACCCCGAACAAGTCCGGCGGCAACTGATCTCGACCGCGGCGGGCCGCCCGGAATTGTCGTCCCCGTGGTGCACGATGTGATCTTCCTGACGGGCGAGGAGGGTCACGGGATGGATGACGACGTACTGGATCTGCACGAGGCGGCCGAGGACGGCTCGCTGGCGGAGGTCGTGGAGCTGGCGGCGCGCGTGGCGGACGTCGACGCGGAGTACGAGGGCCGCACCGCGCTCTGGGTCGCGGTGTACGAAGGGCGTCACGACGTCGCCCGCGCTCTCGCGGCCGCGGGGGCGGACCCGTGGCGGCCGATGATGAGCGGCTGGTCGCCCGGCCGCCTCAGCCTGGCCGGTCCGGAGCCGGGCCTGTTCCGGCGGCCCGCCGGGATGAGTGGATTGACGGAGGATGAGTCCGCGGCGGTGGTGGAGGCCGGGCGGCTGACGGCGGTGCTGGGCGAGATCGAGTACGACGGTTTCGGGCTGGCGTGCGTGGCCGGGATCAGCGCGGCGGAGGCGGCCCGGCGGCTGGAGGCCACGGTCGAGGTCGTCGATCCGGAGGAGTTCCTGGACGAGATCGACCCCTCCGCCGAGGAGAGCCTGGCCTTCGTCGGCGTCACCGACGTGCCCGGCGGTTGCGTCGTCAGCCAGCCGTGGGGGTACGTGCCGCAGACGCCGGGCGTCACCAGGCGCCTGTCCGTGGGCACCCTGTGCTACGGCATGTACGCCAACCCCGCGAGCGGCCACCAGGGGAGTGTCGCGCGCGACGGGGAGATCGTCGGCTGGGACCTGCATCCCGGCGGCTCGCCGTGGGAGGACGACGGGCCCCGGGAGGTGCTCCTCTCGTACCTCTACCAGGGGAACCCGGAGGCCTACTGCTGCGCCTACGCCGGGCTGCGGCTGACCGGCGAGCGGGCGGTCACCGGTCCGCCCGACGTGTGGCTGTGCCTGCCGGAGCGCGACTACTGGGCCTGACGGCCGGGCTTCGCCCGACCGGCTGCGGATGTGCCGCGGCTCGCGTGCGGTGACGGCGTACGGCGTCGCGGTTGGCGCACCGCTGGGAACAGTAGCGCTGCCGCCCGGTGCGTGAGGTGTCGGCGAAGATCGTCGCGCACTCGGTCACCGCGCAGCGCCGAAGCCGGTGCATGCCCCGCCCCACCAGGTGCAGCGCGGTGCCCACGGCGATCAGCGAGGACAGCACGGAGCCGAGCGGCAGCAGGTCGTCGCGGAAGTGCAGGTGCCAGCCGCTGCCGGCGTGGTCGGTCAGCCGAGGATGGGCGGCCCACTGCGCCAGCATGCGGTTGACCAGCTCCGCGCGCTCGCGCTCGCCGGTGGCGTCGACGACCTTCTCCCATGCCTCCAGCGCGGCCAGGGTGCGGTCCAGGTCGTCGGGCGTGACCGGGCGTTCCAGCACGAGCCCGGCGGCGCGGCAGCGGTCCGCCAGCTCCCCGGCGGTGGACGGGCGCCGGTTGGCCAGGTCCGCGGCGAGGTTCACCGCGTCCTCGCCGTAAGGGTTGAGGTGCATAAGACCATTACACCAGTCTGGTCCGCGTGACACAGCACATGGATGTACGGCTGAACGCCGCCGGTGCGCCGGAGCGGTACCGGTGGGTCGTCCTCGCCGTCGCCACCTTCACCCAGGCCGCCTCCGGCTTCTTCGTGCAGGGCATCGGGGCGATGGGCGTCCAGCTGCAACGCGACCTGCACGTCGGCGCGGCCGAGCTGGGCCTGCTGCTCTCGGCGGCGCAGCTCCTCCCGCTGGTCGGGCTGCTGGTGGCGGGAGAGTTGCTGGACCGCTACGACGAGCGCTGGGTCGTCGGGATCGGGGCCTGCGTCGTCGCCGTGAGCCTGGGCGTGGGCAGCGTGGCGCCGGGATACGCGTCGCTGCTGCTCGTGCTGCTGGTGGTCGGCGCGGGATACAGCACCGTGCAGCCCGGCGGCAGCAAGTCGGTGGCGTCCTGGTTCGACGCGTCCCGGCGGGGGCTGGCGATGGGCGTCCGGCAGGCGGGCGTGCCGTTCGGCGGGCTCGTGGCCGCGGCCGTGCTGCCCGCCCTCGCCGCCGCGTACGGATGGCGGGCGGCGCTCCTGGCCGGCGGGCTCGTCGCGCTGCTGGGCGCCGTGCTCTTCATGAGCCTCTACCGCCGGCCGCCCGTCCCGGCTCTTCCCGTCGAGGATGCCGCCCGTGACGGGGAGCCGCGGGCGTCGCTCGGCTCCCGGCTGCGGATGCTCCGCGAGCCGTCCATGGTGCGGATCCTGCTGTCGGGGACGTGCATGGTGTCCGTGCACAGCGGCATAGGCGTCCTCACCGTGCTGCACCTCCACGAGGCGGCCTCCGTCGAGGCGGGGGCGGCGGCGCTGGTGCTCGTGGCGGTCCAGGGGGCGGGCGTCGCCGGTCGCGTGTGCCTGGCCGCCTGGAGCGATCGCGCCAGGTCCGGGCGGTACGCCTACGTCCTGGTCTGCATGGTGGCTGTGACAGCCGGGATGGTCGCCCTGATGACGCCGCTGGGCCGTACGCCGGTGACGGCCTGCCTGCTGTTCGTCTGGCTGGGGTTCTTCGGCATCGGCTGGTTCGGCCCCTGGGTCGCCCACCTGGCCGAGTCGGCGCCGCCCGGAAGGACGGGCTTCGCCCTGGGCCTGGCCATGGCTGTCGCGCAGGTCGCCATCTTCCTGGCGCCGCCTGCCCTCGGCCTGCTCAGGGACGTGACCGGCGGCTTCACGGCGGACTGGGGCCTGCTGTCCGCGATGACCGCCGCCACCGTGGTGATCACGGCTCGCGGCGGGACGTTCAGGCGGAGGGCCAGTTCCTGAGAAGGGCGTCGAGGGCGTCGAGCGTCCTGGACCACGAGGCGTCCACGTCGCGCGGGTGGCGCCGGAACCCGCCGGCCGTCTCCAGGCTCACATATCCGTGGAACGTGCCGTGCAGCATCCGCACCGCGTCGGTCTGGTGGGGCTCCGGCAGCTCGTAGCCGCGCAGGATCGCCCGCGTCATCTCCGCGTGGCGGCGCGCCGGGCCGACGATCGCCGTCTCGTCCTCGAGCTCCATCTGGCAGGCGGCGTACCGGCCGGGATGCTCCTTCGCGTAACCGCGGTAGGCGTTGGCGAAGGCGGCCAGCGCGTCCTTGCCCGCGCGGCCGGCCAGGGCGTCGGAGGCCCGGTCGGCCAGCTCCGTCAGGGCCAGCGCCGCGACCCGGACCCTCAGGTCCCGGATGTCCTTGACGTGGGAGTACAGGGCCGCGGGCTGGACGCCGAACCTGCGGGCGAGCGCCGAGACGGTCACGTTCTGGAAGCCGATCTCGTCGGCCAGCTCCGCCGCGGCCCGCGTCACCCGTTCGGCGGTCAGTCCCACTCGTGCCATGCGCCCCCTTCCCGTCCTTACAGTCTTTAAGTATTTGCATACTACCTTTAAGGGGAGCTAGCCTCCCCGCCCATGAGACCCGTCACCGAACACGACATCCGCGCATCGTTCGTCAACTGCTCCAAGGGGGAGGCCAAGCGGCTCGGCCTGCCCCGGGAACTGGCCGGCCATCCCTGGGACGACCTGGACTTCCTCGGCTGGCGAGATCCCGGCGCGCCCGAACGCGCCTACCTCGTCACCGAACGCGACGGCCCCCTCGTGGGAGTCGCGCTGCGAGTCACCTCCGGCGCGTCGCGTGCCTTCACCTCGCGCAGCATGTGCTCGTTGTGCCTGACCACGCACACCAGCGGCGGTGTGGCGCTGATGACCGCGCGCCGGACCGGCGAGGCCGGTCGCCAGGGCAACACGGTCGGGCAGTACCTGTGCGCCGACCTCGCCTGCTCCCTCTACGCGCGCGGCAAGAGGGAGGCGGCGGGCGGAGGCGTGGCCGACGAGTCCCTCACCCCGGAGGAGAAGGTGGCCCGGATGCGGGCCAACCTGTACTCCTTCCTGGACAAGGTGGCCGGATGACCACCCGCGCGGCGATCGGTCACGCGGGCGAGGCGTCGAGCTGGGCGCGGAGCCGGGACTTGCCCGAGCGGTCCAGCCAGGTGCCGAAGTCCATGAGGCCGGGGTGGATCTCGCGCAGGGGTGCCACGTCGGTGTCGTAGTACGTCTCGCCGGCCCAGGTGAAGACCTTCGCCGCCTCGGGACTGTGCTCCCAGAGGACGTCGAGCGGGATCCGCGTGTGAAATCTGGTCACCTGTGCGCTGAACGCTTGACGATGGGGGAAGCCAGGCGCCAGAGGGAGGTGACCTCCGCGCTCCTCGCGGCGTGGAGAGGGTCGGCGGCGTCTCTCGCCCGTGGGTGGCGGGGCCGGGTGTCGATTCTGCCCACGACGCGCAGGCCGGCCGCCTCGATGGCGGCCAGCAGGTCGCGGCGCGTCCGCAGCCCGAGGTGTTCGGCCAGGTCCGACAGGACGAGCCAGCCCTCGCCGCCCGGCCGCAGACGGGAGCCGAGCCCGTGGAGGAAGTCCCGGAGCATGGCGCCGTCCTGGTCGTAGACCCCCTGTTCCAGGACCGAGGCCGGCCGGGCGGGAATCCACGGGGGATTGCACACGACGAGGTCGGCGCGGCCGTCGGGGAAGAGGGCCGGCCCGGTGACGTCCACCCGCCCGGCCAGGCCCAGCCGGCGGACGTTGTCGCGGGCGCAGGCCAGGGCGCGGGGGCTGATGTCGGTGGCCACGACGCGGCCGAGTCCCCGGCGGGCCAGGACGGCCGCGAGCACCCCGGTGCCCGTGCCGAGGTCGAACGCCGTGCGCGGACCGGTCCGGGGCCCGGCAGGCGCAGGGAGCGGGGCCCGCGCGACCAGGTCGACGTACTCTCCCCGGACCGGCGAGAAGACCCCGTAATGCGGATGGACGCGGGCGCCGAGGGCGGGGACCAGGACGCCCTTCCTGCGCCACTCGTGCGCCCCGATCACGCCCAGCAGCTCCCTGAGGGGGACGACCGTCGGCTCGCGCGGCGGCCCCGTACGCCTCCGCGCACGCCAGGCGTACGTCCGGGGCCCTGCGCAGACGCAAGGAGTGGTCGTCCTCCAGGAGCACGAGCAGTTTGCCCAGCACGCGGGCCCGGTGGCCGCGTGCCCGGCGCTGCAGGTGGAAGGTCTCGGCCGGGCTGTCACCCGTCCCGGGGGGTACGCGGTCGAGACGCCGGCTCATCGCCTGGAGCAGGTGACGTCCGTTGTGGAAGTCGCCCCGCCACAGCAGGGCGGTGCCCTCGCGGGCCAGGCGGCAGGCGGTGTCGGCCTTCGTGCGGTCGTCGGCGACGACCACCCGGCCGGGGGACGGTGTCGCGCTCTCGGAATGCAGGCGGGCGGATCGGGACGTGCCGGCTTCGGTCCAGTGGACGATGGCCACCAGATGCTCCTCGTGGTCGAACGTGCGGATGGGGCACGAGGCGCACGTCGACGAGGAGCAGGCCGGACGCGTCCGTGCCGTGGCACGGACGCGAGGGAAAGGGCAGGAAGGGCTACCGCTCCCGCGTCGAGGCGCGCGAGGAGCGGTCGCCGAGAACCATGCCGAGTGTCACGGGTCAGCCCTTTCCGAAGACGGGCCACAAGGCTCGCACAGCCCCGCGTCCACCGGCAAACCCGCCCTGGCGCGCGGGCGGGCTCGCCGCCGTGAAGGGGCACGCCGCCGGAGACGGCCGCCGTGCGACGCTCAGCGGTCCACGTGCAGCTGTCCGAACTCGACCAGCGGGGTGGCGCCGGAGAAGTTGCGGTCCACCTCGGCCCGCTCGGCCGCGCTCGGGTTCGCGTTCGTGCAGCTCACCGGGGCGCTGGAGCCGGACATCAGGTCGGAGCACAGGCCGGTGCGCCGGTCGGGGAGGCCGAGGATGTGGCCGATCTCGTGGGCGGCGATGCGCACCGGGTTGTAGCCCTGTGAGGTGGCCTGCCGGCCCATCCAGATGGTGCCCCGGCCCAGGCTGGTGGGCAGGGCGCGCGGCCAGCCGTTGTCGGCCGTGACCACGAAGTGGGCGGGCGTGCCGGCGACAAGGCGGACATTGCTGACTCTGGAGTTCCAGATCTGCGCGGCCTGGTCCACCGCGCCGCGGAACTCGGCCGCCCTGCCGGCGTCGTACCGGAGGGTCTGGACCAGGGCCGCGGCCTGCGCGGGCGAGGTGGCCGGCAGGAACGCGAGGGTGAGAACGAGAGAGAGCGCGAGACGGAGGGGTCTTGGCATCGTGTCTCCTCGACAGTGGGGGGTGCTGTCACGGTAGGCGCGACGGCGATGCCCGGGGACAAGCCAGTTTCCCTCTATCGCGATGCTATGGATCAGCCTGCCGCCTTCCGCGGCACCCGCCGAGCGGCCCGTCAGGGCGCCGGCGGCCCAGAGGGGAGGGGCCCAGAAGGAAGAGGTCCAGAAGGAAGGGGCCCGGAGGGGAGGGGCTCGGGCGGGGCCGGCTGGGGGCGCGGGTCGGCGAGTTCGTGGCCGGAGCGAGCCGCCCAGATCACCATCAGGGCGCCCGTGGCTCCCGTGGCGTAGAGGAGAACCTCCTCTACGCTGGCGAGCATCCCGTTCACCAGCATGGCGACGACCGGCGCCACCATGCCGGCGATGCCGTACCGGACGGTGGCCCGCCGCCAGCGGCCGTCCCAGCGCTGCGCCCGCAGGACCAGCACCATCCAGACCCAGGCCGCCAGGGCGCAGGTGAGGGACAGCCAGTCAGGCGCGGACCAGCCGATGGCGTCCAGCACCTCGACGACGGCGAGGCCTCCATAGCCCAACACGCCCGCGGCCCACGCGAACCCAGCATGCTCCAGGTTGCGTCCCAGCACCGGCGGGAACAGCACCACCAGCATCCCTCCGATGAGGACATTGACCACCGTCGCCCACCAGGGCCAGGACGGCAGGAGCGGGACGAGCAGCGAGAGCGCCGCCACCACGTACAGCGCCACCCTCAGCCGCCCCGTGTCGCGGTCCAGTTCGGGCCGCGGACCCGCCAGCGGCCCCCGCAGGCTCACCCACAGGGCCCAGGCCCACGCCATGCCGGTCAGGACCGGGACGAGCACGTTCGGCGACGTCGCCGTGATCCCGTCGTCCGCCTCCACGAACAGGGTCAGCCGCCACAACAGGCCGGGGGCGCCGGTGGTCAGCGCGACCACACCGGCGACCACGACGCCGACGGCGTACACACCAGTGACGAGCAGGGCAGGAATGCCTGAACGGTAACGACGGAGCACGTGACACTTCCCGGGGGGTGAAGGGGGTGAAACCCTCACCTTAGCGATCTTGCGGGGCTCGTCAGGGCCTGTTGTCCTTGCCGTCCAGCCACAGTGTGTCGGACTCGTCGCGGTGGGAGCCGGAGCTGCCGACGTGCTTGGCGTCGATCCGCGGGCCCTTCTTGATCACGTGGACCAGGGCCATCGCGTGCCCGCGGCCGAGGTCGTGGTCCTGCTTCAGCCAGTCGATGATCACCCCGGCCCTGGTCGAGGGGTCGTCGAAGCCGCGCTCCTTCGCCAGGGCGATGAACTCGCGGGGCGTCAGCCCGGTCTTGTCCTCGATGTTGTCGAGGTACGCCTGGAAGGACATGTGTCGCTCCGTTTCGTCGGGGATCAGGCCAAGTGAGCAGCAAGCTTGTCTTTTGCAACCAAAGTTTGTCAACTGGAGTACGGCCGACCTGCCGGGGCCGGCCGGCCCCTGGCGTCACTCGGCAGGTCGACCGGGACCGTGGGCGCCGTTGAAACAGCCGGTTGTCGAGGCCGGATAAGTCAATGACTGCTTCGGCTTCGCGGCTCGACCCGCTGAGGAGGACGATGAGATCCCGGCTTCTTCTCCACCTGTGCCGGATGAGACAGTCCGGCTACACCCCGGACAGGGTCGACGTGACCTCCATGGTCATCCCGGGCCCCGGCCGGTAAGCCTCCGATGGGCAGCCGAGCCCGAGCCGGCTCGCCGGCCGGCGCGGGTGGTCCTGGGCGCGGCCGGCGTCGTCGGATGCTTCGCGCTGTTCGAGGCGGCGGGCCGTTTCGGGCTCATCCCCCGCGACGTGCTGCCGTATGCCTCCACGGTGCTGGCCGCGGCAGGCGAACTGGCCCTCGACGCGGAGTTCCGCGGCCACGTGCTCATCACGGTGAGCGGGTGCGCGGCCGGGCTGGCCATCGCCGTCGGACTCGCCGTGCCGGCCGGGCTGGTGCTGGGCGCCCTGCCGGCCGTGGAGCGGTCGGTGCGGCCGCTGGTGGAGTTCCTGCGGCCGATCCCGTCGGTGTCGCTGATCCCGCTTGCCATGTTCCTCTTCCCCGACAGCGCCGACGCCAAGACAGCTCTCGTGGTCATCACCTGCTGCTGGCCGCTGCTCGTCAACACCCTGTACGGCCTGGCGGACGTGGACCCGCTGGCCAAGGAGACCCTGCGCGGGTTCGGTTTCGGCGCGGTGGCCGTGGCGTTCAGGGTGTCGCTGCCGAGCGCGGCCCCGTTCATCGCCACCGGCGGCCGGATCGCGCTGAGCGCCACCGTCGTCGTGGCGGTGAGTGGGGAACTCATCGCGGGAGGCGAAGGCGGGATCGGCGTCTTCCTCGTCCAGGCCGGCGGCGCCGACCGGGCCGATTGGCTGCCGGCGGCCACCGTCTGGACCGGGCTGCTCGGGCTGGCCGCCAACGCGCTGTTCACCGCGGTCGAGAAGCGACTGTTCCGCTGGCACTGGGCGCGCACCGAGGAGGCGCCATGAACGGCCTCCTCGCCCGGGCCCGCTGGTACTGGCTGCCGCCTGTGACGATCTGCGCGTGGGAGATCACAGCGCGACGACTGCAGGCCGTGTACTTCCCCCCACCTTCCACCGTCGTGGCCACGATGCACGGCATGTGGTTCTCCGGTCCCGCCGGCCGGTGACCGATGAGGCGATCGCCGATCTGCTGCCCAGCCTTGCCCGGCTGTTCGCCGGCTGGGCGCTGGCGTGCCTCGCGGGGGTCGCGCTGGGGCTGGCCATGGGCCGATGCGCGACACTGGCCGCGCTGGTGGAGCCACTGCTGCACTTCTGCCGTTCGGTGCCGCCGTCGAGTCTTCTCCCCGTCTTCCTTCTGCTGTTCGAGATCGGCACCCCGATGCAGCTGGCGGCGATCGCCTACGGCGTCATATGGCCGGTTCTGATCAACACGATGGACGCCGGACGCCACGTGGACCGGCGGTGTCTCGAGATCGGGGTCGTCTTCAAGCTGAGCGCCGGCACACGGCTGCTGCGGATCCTCCTGCCCGCGGCCGCGCCGAAGATCTTCGCCGGCCTGCGGCTCAGCGTCTCCCTGGCCCTCATCATGATGGTGGTCTCGGAGCTGTACGGCAGCAGCGAGGGCATCGGCCATCGCATGCTGGAGGCGCAGAGCAGGATCGACATCCCCGCGATGTGGGCCGGCACCATGCTGGTCGGCGCCTTGGGCATGCTGCTCAACGCCGGTTTCCTCGCCGCGGAACACCGCCTGCTCAGGCGGCACCCCAGCCGGCACCGCCCGCATCCGCTGGTCAGTCGTACAGGCGCCTGATCACTTCCGCCTGCCTGGCGGCGAACCACTGCCTGCCGGGCGCGCGGTGCCGCGTTCAGCCCGTCAGGTCGCCCGAAGTCATGCCTGCCGTACTCCTCGGCCCACAGCCAAGGCTTGACCCGGCTCAGCAGGTTCGCCATCCCGGGCCGGCGCCGGAACCGGCGCAGCGCGGCCAGGTCCAGCTCCGCGGCGGCGACCAGCGACTCACCCGCGCCGGCCTGGGCCAGCGCCCGGCCCTCCTAGTCGATCAGCTCGGAGCCGCCGTTGGTGGAGTCACCGGGGATGGAGATGCCCACAAGCCCGCCACTGTTGGCGGAGACGACGTAGGCCAGGTTCTCCACGGCCCTGGCCCGGCGGGCGATCGCCTTGGGGGTGAGGGCAGGGGAGGAGGCTTCGGAGGTGGGGTTGACGAGGATCTCCGCCCCCCGCAGAGCGAGCGCCCGGGCCAGCTCGGGGTGGAGGATCTCCTCCGAGGCCACCACGGCGAGGTTGCCGATCTCGGTGCGGGCCACCGGCAGGACACCGTCGATCCCGTAGATCTCCAGGTAGCGGTCCCACACGTCGCACGGGCTCGGCGTGAACATCGAGTGCAGCCTGCGATAGCGCAGCACCGGCTCGCCGGCGGGGGAGAAGACGACCGTGGCCTGGAAGTACAGCTCGGGAACGTGGCTGTTGGTCTCGTAGGCGTTGACGCACAGGTAGACGTCGTGATCGCGGGCGACCTGGGCCAGCGCCCGATACTCGGCACCGTCAGGATCGAGGGCCGCCTTGACCCGCCACTCGGCGACGCTCTCGCCCAGCGGAAAACCCGTCATCGCGTACTCCGGCAGCACCACCAGCCGCAGGTCGGGGCCGATCCACCGCTTGGAGGCGCCGACCTGCTCGCTGACGCGATCGATCGCGGCGCGGATCTCGCCGCGCGGATCGCCGGCGGCGTTGACATGACGGCATCAGGAGCAGCCCGTCAGCCTGCCCCGTCAGCGGGTTCCTGACCGCGCTGGTGCGTGACGTCATCATTCCTCTGCATTCGGCGAAGTCGTCGATCCCGTGGGGTTCATACCCCTGTTCCGCCTGGAGTGGATCATTGCTTGTCTTTGACAACCACGGTTTACCGACTGGAGTGTGCGATAGGATCGCACCATGGCGAACCGGGAGTACGGGCAGTTCTGCGGTCTCGCCCGCGCGATGGAGATGGTCGGCGAGCGATGGAGCATGCTGATCGTCCGCAACCTGCTGACCGGGCCGCGGCGCTTCACCGACCTGCGCAACGGCCTGCCCGGCATCCCGACCAACATCCTGTCGGCCCGCCTCAAGCAGCTCGAGGAGGCCGGCCTGGCCACCCGCCGCGCGCTGCCGCACCCCGAGCGTTCGGTCGTGTACGAGCTCACCGGCTACGGGCACGACCTCGAACCGGCACTGATCGCGCTGGGCCGCTGGGGCGCCCGGACCCTGGACGAGCCCCGCCCCGGTGAGGTCGTCACCGCCGAGTCGATCGCCATGTCCTTCCGCACCACCTTCCGCCCGGACAAGGCCCAGGGGATCACCGCCGGGTACGAGGTCCGCATGGGCGGCTTCACGCTGCGCCTCCAGGTCACCGACGGTGCGCTGACCGGCGGCATCGGCCCGCACCCCGCCCCCGACCTCGTCATCGAACGGCTCACCGGTCACCCGATCCGCGAGCTGATGAGCGGCGCGAAGAGCCCCGAAGACGTGCTCGCCGAGGGTGGCCTGCGCGTGGAGGGCGATCCCGCGCTGCTCGACAGGTTCGCCGAGATGTTCCGCTTCTGACCAGTGGACCGGTGCCTTCCCCGGTGACGATGTCCCCTCTTGGACACATGATCGGCGCCCTGTCCACGCGCCGATCTCCGTGCGACGATGTGCCTCCAGCCGTCCCCTCCGCCGACGAGCTCAGGCGGGCCGCGGACGACGATCGCGGGTTCGTCCTCGCCCAGGCCAGGGCCGCGGAGGAGGAGGGGCGGCGGCGCGGACCCGGACTTCCCCGGCTCGTTCGCGGCCCTGGCGCGGGCGCAGCGCGAGATCGGCCGCACGGATGTCCTGGCCCGCTCCAGCCTCCAGGACATCCGGGCCGCCTGGGACCTTCCCGCGCTGCCGGGAAGCGGCCAGGCGTCACCGCCGGACCTGGAGGACTCAGCCGCCCCGCCTCCTCAAGGGGGGGCCGGGATGCGCACCGTGAGCAGGGCCACGTCGTCGTCGTTGTCCGCGGGACGGACATGGTCGATGAGCACGTCGCCCAGGGTGCCGACGGGCCGGTGGGCCAGCGAGGCGGCGTACCGGCTCAGCCGGGACATCCCTTCGTCCAGCGACCGCGTGGGCGACTCGATCAGGCCGTCGGTGTAGAGCACCAGCGTGGACCGGGGCGGCAGGTCGACGGCGGCGTCGCCGCGGACGGTGGGGATGCCGGTGCCCAGGAGGAGGCCGTGTCCCTCCTCCAGGAAGCGGGTCCGCCCGTCCCGCTCCACCAGCAGCGGCGGCGGGTGACCCGCGTTGGTCCAGTGCATCCGCCATCCGCCGTCGTCGCGGCGCTCCAGCCGGGCGAGGACGGCGGTGGCCATCGTGGTCTCGGCCATGCGGGCCACCGCCTGGTCGAGCCGGTCGACGATGACGCTGGGCGGATCCTGGCTCGCGCCGGCGTAGGCGCGCAGCATGTTGCAGACCTGCGCCATCCCGGCGGCGGCGTCCAGGTCGTGGCCGACCACGTCGCCGATCACCAGGGCCGTGGCGCCGCCGGGCAGGACGAAGGAGTCGTACCAGTCGCCGCCGACCTGGGAGGCGTGGGGAGCGGGCCGGTAGGAGGCGCTCATCTCCAGCCCGGGCACCGTCGGCAGCAGGGGGAGCAGGTGGCGCTGCATGGTCTCGGCGACCCGCCGTTGCCGCTCGTACAGGCGGGCGTTGTCCAGCGCCAGCCCCGCCCGGCGGGCGATGTCCTCCACCAGCAGCAGGTCGGCGGTCGTGAACGCCGCCGGCTGCCCGGAACGTCCCAGTGTCAGGGCGCCGACCACGTTCCGCACGCCGCGGATCGGCGCGATGCACGCCGAGTGCATGCCCGTCGCCCGGAACAGCTCCTGCTGGGCGACCGCGATCCCCGAGTCGGGAGGCCCCTGGTAGGTCTCCGGGCCGACGAGCGTGGCGGTCACCCCGCGCAGCGCCCGCGACAGCGGCATCGGCGACTCCTGGGGAACGGGCGGCATCGGGCCCTCCAGGTCGTCCCGGTACGTCAGGAGACCGTTCTCGTGGTGCACGACGGCGGCGCGCGACACGCCGCCCTCCTCGGTGAGCAGGTCGATCACCGCCCAGTCCGCCAGCAGCGGCAGGACCAGGCGCACGAGCTGGCGTAGCGTCTCCTCCACGTCCAGGCTGGCGGTGAGCGTCGTGGTCGTCTCCGCGAGCAGGGCGAGCCGGTCGAGCTGCGACATGGAGGCCGCCGCGCCGGTCGTCTCGTGCGGGGCCGGCGCGGATGAGGACGTCTCGTGGAAGATGACCAGCGCTCCCGTCACGCCCCCGTCGAGCCGGCAGGGGGTGACCATCCAGGAGACCTGCATCAGCAGGCCGTCGCCGCGCGCGAACCATTCCCGCTCGCCCTGCGCGGTGCCGCGGGTGATGAGGGTCTGCCTCATCACGCACTGGCTGCGCGGCAGGGGCTCACCGTACTTGCCGCGGTGCAGCAGGTCGTGGGCGTCCCGGCCCAGCAACTCCTCGGTGGGGCGGCCCAGGAGCTGTTCGGCCCGGGCGGTGACCTCCACGATCCGGCCGCGGTCGTCCACCACGTACGCCCCCGCGTCGGAGAGGTCGGGCAGCCGGCGGGGACGCGTGCCGTCCACCGTCCACGACGGGCCGGCGTCGCCGGTCGGCACATTCATCGACGACGCTCCCTTCCCTGCCGGCGCGGACGGGAGGGCCACCCGTCTCGCCACAGGAGCCTAGACGAACGCCGGACATGCTGGGCAATCGTCCCTCGGGGCCACCTGCGGACATGGGCCGGCCCCGGCCGTCGGGCGACCGGGGCCGGGGGAGCCGGGTGTCAGTCGGCGCAGATGGCGAAGACGCTGATGCCGACGTCGTTGTAGCCGTCCTGGCGGCCGATGCCGATCCAGCCTCGGCCGTCATCGGTGGGGAACGACCCGACCAGGATCGCCCTGTTGCCGCGGGCCTCGGCGCCGCCGCCGAGAACCTTCTTGCTGCCGGGGCAGTAGAGCGTGCGGCGCTGGAAGTTGGGGACGTTGGCGTTGGGCAGGGTGACGAGCTGGTAGCCGGGAGGCAGAGCCGATGGGCGGACGGCGGCCGTGACCGGTGCGGAGGCCTGGCTGGCCGCGGCGGTCGTCGTCAGGCACGCCCCCGCCGCGAGGACGGTGAGGGGGAGGGCCAGGAACCACTTCGACTGCATCGTTCTCCTTCTGTCCTGTCCCCTGACGGCCACGACTCCGGCAGCGCGCGGCACGCCGGCGAATGCGCGCACTGAGGGTGGTGGCCTGATGGCAGAGGGCAAAGGGGCTGACACGTTGAGTATCGGTGCTGTCACGCATCGTGTCCATGCGGATCTGTGTTCGGGTCCGTCGCGGCCGGCGTCTCAGCAGGGGGCGGGGGCGTCCTGGCCGAGCGTGACCACCGCGTCGGCGTACTTCCCGACCAGGGGGAGGTCGTGGGAGGCGAACACCACGGCCACGCCCCGTTCGCGGCGCAGCCGGGCCAGGAGCTCCATCACCGCGAGCGCGGTGTCGCCGTCGAGGGCCGAGGTGATCTCGTCGCAGATCAGCACGTCGGGTTCGGAGGCCAGGGCGCGGGCGACGGAGACCCGTTGACGCTGGCCGCCGGACAGCTCGCGGGGGTACCGGCCGGCGTGCTCGGCTCCGAGGCCGACCTGTTCGAGTAGACCGGCCACCCGGGCGGGTGCGGCCGCGGAGGAGCAGCGGCGGTGCAGCCGCAGCGGGCGGGCCAGGGCGGCGGCCACGGTCGTCGAGGGGTTGAGCGCGCCCATGGGGTTCTGCGGCACGTACTGGACCCTGCGCCGCTGCTCGCGGGTTCGTCCGCGGACGTCCGGGTGGAGGCCGGCGCCGTCCAGGGTGACCGTCCCGGCCGTGAACGGGTGCAGGCCGGCCAGGGCGCGCAGCAGAGTGGTCTTGCCGGCGCCGGAAGGCCCGACGACCGCGACGGCGTCGCCGGCGGGCGCGTCGAGGTCGATGCCGCGCAGGACGGGGACGCGGCGCGGGCCGACGTCGGCGGCCAGCCCCCGCACGCGCAGGCCCGTCGTCCGTGCCCGCGTGGCGGCGGTGTGACCGGCGGTGTGACCGGGGGTGTGTTCGGCGGCGTGCCCGGCCGGCCCGCGGTGCGCGGGGCGGGGGAGCGCGGTGCCGGGGAGTTCGAGGACGTCGCCGGCGAGGCGGGCGACCAGTTCCCTGTCGTGGCAGGACAGCACCACCGTGATGCCGCGCTCGGCGGCGAGGTGGTGGAGGAGGTCGCCGATCTCGTCGCGCAGCGCCGGGTCGAGTCCGGCGGTGGGCTCGTCCAGCAGGAGCAGGTCGGGGCGGCGGGCGAGTGCCCGGGCGAGCGCGACGCGGCGTTGCTGGCCGCCGGACAGCTCGCCCGCCCGGCGCCTGAGCAGCCCGAGAACGCCGGCGAGGCGGACCTCGTCGAGCAGCCGGGCGGCGTCCGCGCCGGGCGCGATCTCAGTGATCAGTTTGCTGACGCGCATCCAGGGGTTGAGCGCGGAGCCGGGGTCCTGCCCGACGTAGGCGACGCGGGTGCGGCGCAGGGCGCGCAGCTGTCCGGTGTCGCAGCCGAGGACGTCCACGCCGAGCACCTCGACGGTGCCGGAGCGGCGGGTCGTGCCGGGTGGTAGATCGCCGATCATGGCTTTGAGCAGGGTGGTCTTGCCGGAGCCCGAGGGGCCCGCCAGGGCGAGGATCTGGCCGGCGTGAGCGGTGAGGGTGGCACCGGTCAGCAGTTCGCGGCCGTCCGCCGCGGCGATGGTCAGGGCGCGGACGGCGGCGCAGGGGGTCATGTCCGATCCACCTTGGGGGCGAGGGCGTGGGCGGCCAGGTTGACGGTCATGGCGAGCAGGCCGACGGCGATGCTGGGGGCTAGCACGGCCCAGGGGTTGAGGATGATGCCGGGCCCGTTCTCGCGGATCATCAGAGCCCAGTCGGCGGCCGGCGGCTGGGGGCCGATCTGCAGGAACGCGGCGGTGGCGACCACGTACACGGCCGCGACGAAGCGCAGGCCGAAGAGGGCGAGCACGGTCGAGCGCAGGTTGGGCAGCACGTCGCGGAGCACGAGGTGCCAGGTGCGCTCGCCGCCGGCGACGGCGGCCTCGACGTAGCCGGTGCTGACGACGGGCGCCGCCGCGGCGGTCATGAAGCGCACGGCGTACGGCGCGCCGAGGGCGGTCGCAGCGGTCATGAGCGCGAGCCGGCCGCCGTCCGGCCAGGACAGGGTGACCAGCAGGATGCCGAGCACGGCGGGCAGGAGCATGAACACCTCGGCCGCGCGTTCGACGAACCGGCCGAGGGCGGGCTTCAGGGCCGCGGCCACGCCGAGCACGGCCGCGACGGCGGTGACGAGCGCCGCCACGGCCAGGGAGGAGAGCACCAGGTCGCGTCCGCCGTGCAGCAGGCGGCTGAGCACGTCACGGCCCAGCTGGTCGCCGCCGAGGAGCGCGCCGTCGGTTCCGGCGGGGCCGTACGGGAGGGTGACGGGCTGGTCGATCGGGTGCGGCGCCAGGAGGGGGCCGGCGACGGCGAGCAGCAGGAGGGCCAGGGCGGGCAGGAGGCGTCTCATGGGCGGGCCGTACCGTCCGGGCGTCCGCCGTGCGGTCCCGGCCGGAGGAGTCGTCTCATCGGCGGATCCCCGCGGCCCAGGCCCTGATGGCGTCGGCCGCGAGCAGGACGCACGTGATGGCCGCCCCGGTGAGCGCGACCACGCCGGCGATGACGGGAGTGTCCCGGTCGGCGACCGCCCCGGCGAGCAGGGCTCCCACGCCCGGATAGTTGAAGATCGTCTCGACGGCGACGGCGCCGCCGAGGAGCATGCCGGTGGAGGTGGCCACGCCCGCGGCGACGGCCGGCAGCGCGCCGGGCAGCAGGTGGTGGGTGAGGATGCGCCGCGGCGGCAGCCCGTCCAGGACGGCCGCGGCCACGTGCGGTGCCTTGGCCTCGTCGGCGAGGGCGCCGCGGACGATGCGGGCGTTCCAGCCGATCTGGGGGATCGCCAGGGCGAGGACGGGCAGCACCAGCATGGTCCACGACGCGGGCGCGCCGTCCGGCCCGGCCGTCGTGGCGGCGGGCAGCACGCCGGCCCAGAGGGCGAGGACCAGGACGAGCGCGACCGCGATGACGAACTCCGGCAGTGCCAGCACCGCGGTGGCCGAGGCGGAGATCACCCGGTCGGTCGTGGAGCCCGGCCGCAGCGCCGCCCGGCAGCCGAGTCCGAGCGCGGCGAGGACGGTGAGCGCGAGCGCGAGCCCGCCCAGCAGCAGCGTGTTGGGCAGCGGCCCGGACAGCAGGCGCCACACCGGCTCGCCGCGCGCGGACATGCCGAGGTCGCCCGTCGGCAGGCCGGCCATCCAGCGCAGGAACCGGACCGCGACCGGCTGGTCGAGGCCGAGCAGCGCGCGGCGCCGGGCGACGTCCCCGGCGTCGTCGCCGCGTTCGGAGGTGGCGTCGGCGGCGTCGCCGGGCAGCGCCTCCACGACGGCGAAGACGAGCGCCAGCAGGGCGGTGAGCAGGGCGATCCGGCGGGCCAGGAGCGCGGCGGCCGAGGCGAGCAGCGCTGCGCTCCTGCGGGTGAGGGCTCCCGGCGGCGGCGTGGTCAGCGTGCCAGCCATACCCGCTCAAGCTGGACGCGGCCGTATCCGGGCAGTTTGGGCAGGTCGCGTACGGCGGGCGCGGCCAGGTCGATGCCGTCGGCCATGCCCCACAGCAGGTAGCCGGAGCGCTGGTGCTGGATCTCCTGGATCCTGCGCAGCGCCTGCGCCCGGGCGGCCTCGTCGAGCGTGCCCACCGCCTGCTTGTAGGTCTGGTCGAACTCGGCGTCGCTCCAGGCCGACTCGTTCTGCCCGGCGCCGGTGGCCAGCAGCTTGCTGGCGTAGAACAGGACGGAGTCGTTGGTGCCCCAGTAGGTGGTGTAGAGGTCGCCCTTGAGCCAGGTCTTGTCCCAGAACGTCCCGGAGTCTTCCTTGACGACCTCGATCTGGACGCCCGCCTCGCGTACCTGCGTGGCGAACAGGGCGGCCGACTCGGCGAGGCCGGCGATGTCCTCGGTGGTGCGCAGCTGGTACGTCTTCGACAGGTCGAACCCGGCCTCCTGGAGCAGCCGCCTGGCTCTGTCCAGGTCGCGGGTGCGCTGCGGGAGGTCCTTGGCGTAGGCGGGGTCGCCGGTGCCGAGCACGTCGTTGGCGACCTTGCCGTAGCCGCTGAGCACCTGCTTGACCATGGCTTCGCGGTCGACGGCCAGCCGCAGCGCCTCGCGCACCTTCGGGTCGGCGAAGGGGCTG
Organism: Nonomuraea sp. NPDC050691; assembly: GCF_040654455.1. Classification (NCBI taxonomy): domain Bacteria; kingdom Bacillati; phylum Actinomycetota; class Actinomycetes; order Streptosporangiales; family Streptosporangiaceae; genus Nonomuraea; species Nonomuraea sp. NPDC050691. Next base: position 18,954 of record NZ_JBFAIA010000051.1, on the reverse strand, counting down.
CCCTCGGCGGTGCGCATGACGATCGGCATGGCCATGTCGTCGGGGCGGCGCAGGACCTGGATGCCCGGCCGGGTGGCCGCGGTCCTGGCGGCGACGGCGCCGACGTTGGAGGCGAGGTCGATCTGGCCGGCGAGCAGGGCGTTGGCCATGGCCTGGGGGCTTTCGAAGATCTTCACCTCGATGGCGTCGAGGTGGGGCTTGCCGCCGTGCCAGGCGTCGTTGCGCACCAGCCGGGCGTTGCCGTCGCGGTACCAGTCCAGCTTGAACGGGCCGCTGCCCGGCGCCCCCGCCACCTCCTTGGTGTCCTTCTTCAGCACGAACGTGGTCAGGCGCAGCAGGAGCGGCAGGTCGGCGTTGGCGTAGTCGGAGGTCAGCACCACGGCGTCGCCGTCCGCGCGGATGGCGGAGGCCTTGATGCCGGGCAGGCGGGCCGCGCCGGAGGGGGTCTCGCGCAGGCGGCGCAGGGACCAGGCCACGTCCTCGGCGGTGACCGGTGTGCCGTCGTGGAAGGTGGCGTTCCCGGCCAGGGTGAAGCGCCACGTCCTGGCGTCGGCGTCGGCCTTCCAGGCGGTGGCCAGGCGGGGGGCGGTGTTGTCGGTGGCGCCGGGGGCGGTCAGCGTGTCGTAGACGAGGCTGATGACGAGGTAGTCGCTCTCGTTGGCCTGGGTGCCGTGCGGGTCGCGGGTGATCGCACTGGCCCGGCCGAGCGCGCCGATCCGGAGTGTGCCGCCGCTGACCGGTTTGCCCGGGGCCGCGGTGGCGGTGGGGGCGGCGCCGGGTGCGCCGCCGGCCCCGCAGGCCGCCAGTAATGCCGCGAGACCGGCGCCCCCCGCTGACGCGAGAAGCTGACGCCGACTAATGTCCACTTCGTCCCCATCCATGGTGCTATTACTACTTAGGGTTGCCTACCCTAAAGGATGGGGGTGCGCAAGGTGATGACCACCCTGTGAACTGACCGCACCAGGGGCGTCGTCGCGGCGGGCGCCGGGGGGCGTGCCCGCCGCGCGCGTCAGAAGCCGATCAGCTCCGGCGCCTCCGCTGCGCGGCGCAGCACGCCGGGCAGGGTGGCGCGCAGCCGGCCGATCGTCTCGGGCGGCAGGTCCAGGCGCACCTCGAAGACGGTCTCGGTCTCCAGCGCGTCGGCCGCCTCGGGGGTCAGCTCCAGCCGGAGCGCCCGGCCGTCCAGCGTGATGGAGCGCACGCCTCCGCCGCTGCCGCGCCTGCCTCCGCGCGCCATCCAGTAGGCATCCTGGTGGCAGGACAGCAGGAGCAGTCCGGTCCCGGGCTCGTCCGCCTGCTCGGCCAGGAGGAGATCGCGCACGTCGTCCCCCTGGTGATGCTCGAAGAGGCGGGCGGTCATGGCCGTGGCCGGTCGGTAGGCCAGCTCGCCGGTGATCGGCGGAGGCGGCGGACGGTCGCCGTGGTCGCTGCCCAGGCGCGCCCAGGGGTGGTGATGGTCGCCGTACGTGGTGGGCATCCCGATGGGCACGGCGGTCGGCAGCGCGGCCAGCAGCCAGCCGGGCGGCTCCTCGCGGGGGAACACGGTCAGCTCCGCCAGCGCGGCCGGGGCCGGCACCTCCTCGAACGGCGGCGCGGAGGAGTCGACGCGGCCGGTGTAGCCCCTGCCGCCGGGCGTGAACGCCAGCTCGCAGGTGAACCAGGTGCCGGCGCCCGTCCGGTAGGACAGCTCGCGCAGGCGCTGGAACGGCAGGTCCAGGTCGCCGGCGGCGAGCTCGTGGAGCTCGCGGCCGTCGCGGGTGACGGTGGTCAGCGCGTGCGCGCCCACCTGGACGCGGCGCACGCCGAGCCGTGACCAGCCCGGCGCCGCGGCGGCGCGGGCCAGGTCGCCGATCCTCAACCGGAGGCCGTGGCCTTCGTCGTGCCGTGAGTACCAGTGGCGCGACTTGTCGCGTCGCTCCGACATCCTGATCATCCTTCCTGGCCGGTGACGCCGGTGAGCCGGTCGTGCAGCCGGCGTGTCTCGCGCAGCAGGCCGCTGTCGCCCCTGCGGGCGGCCATGTCGCGTACCTCGGGGATCTCGCCGCGCGCGCCGCACCATCCGGCGGTCGCGACGGCGAGCCTGACGAACTCGGCCAGGCCGTTGCGCGGGCGCCCGCCCGGCCCGGGCAGCAGCACGGGCAGCGCCGCGGCCGCGATCCGCCACACGTGCGCGTGGGCGCCCCGCGAGGCGGCCGCGTCGAGCGCGGCGACCATGTCGGCCATCCGCACCTCGCCGGAGGCCAGGAGCAGCCCCGCCTGGCGGCCGATCTCGTCCGCGGGCAGCTCGTCCCGCGCCGCGACCTCCAGCAGGACGTCCACCGACTCGGGCATCCGCGGGTCGCCCAGGACCCGGGCGAGCACCGCGCAGAACGCCGCTCCGGCCGGCCCTCCGGCCCGGGCCAGGGCGCGGGCCTCCTCAGGACCGACGGCGGTCTCGATCCAGTGGCGCCGGAGCACGTTCGGCATGAGGTACGCGGCGGCGACCTCGCGGTGGGAGGGCAGCATCGAGGGCCACCACGTGCGGTGCCCGTCCTCCGACCAGTGCCGGGGCACACTCAGCATCAGGTCGACCAGGGGCAGGCCGGTGGGGGCGGCGGTGGCCGCCGGCACCAGGGTCACGTCGTGCCGGTGGCCGCGATCATGCCAGTCGTGGCCGCCGTTGTCGCCGGCGCCGTTGCCGGCGCAGGTCCACGTCAGCTCGACCTCGGCCTGCGGGCAGGTCCACGCGGCGAGGATCCGGCCCGCGCCGGAGGTCAGGCGGGCCGCGCGCCGCGCCGCCTCCGGATCGGGGGTGCGCGGCAGGCGCAGCAACGCCTGCTGGAGGTCGGCGGCCGGCGGCTTGGCCCCGGCCGCCTCGATCACCTCCAGCCGACGCACCAGCTCGGCAGCCGACACGTGCCCGGTGCTGTGGGTGGGCGTGGCCAGCAGCAGCGGCGGGAGGGTGTCCTCCTCGACGGCCCGCAGAATCTCGGCGGCGCGGTGCAGGAGCAGCCGGTGCGGGGCGGCCAGGCCCGTCTCCGGCAGGAAGCGCCGCCAGGCGTCCTGGAAGGGCGCGGTCCCGGTCAGGGAGTGGACGGCGCCCTCGAGCCACGCGCCGGCGTGCTCCCAGGTCTCCTGGCGGTAATCCCAGGGCTGCGGGCCGGGCAGGACAGTCCGCAGCGCCGCCGCCACGCCGGCCCTGTCACGGCCGGCGAGCGTGACGAAGCCGGCGATCAGCCGCTCCCACGCCTGCCAGGAGCCCACCCCGCCGGGCATCAGCCGGACCAGCTCCTCCACGGACTCGATCGGGGGCTCGGCGTCGTGGGCGCGCCCGGGCGCGGGGGGCAGCGGCGGCGGCACGAACACGGGCTCGGCCTCGGCCACCTCGCCTCCTCCCAGCGCCATGGCCGCCCGGTGGCCGAGGTGGGGCGTGAGCAGCCCGATCGCCTCGCGCAGGACGGCGCGTCCCTCCTCGCTCATGCCGCCCTGATGGGCGATGGCCAGCTCGACCGCCTTCTCCTGCAGCTCGGCCGAGTCGGCGGCGAACGCGCGGGCCATCGGCGCGGCCGCGAGGTCGGCCAGCGCCGGCGTGCGGCGTACGGAGTGCTCGAGCCACGACAGGCCGGCGCGCACAAGCTTGCGCTCGGGCCGGAACAGCAGCGAGTCCCAGGCCTCGGCGAGGTCGGCGGCGGTGAGGGGCGCGATGGCGAGGCTGTCGCAGGCGCGCAGGCGTCTCATGGCCGGCTCGGCGACCGGGCCCGGCGAGGTGGGCAGCAGCCGCAGATAGTCGCGGGCGAAGCGGGCCGCCTCGGCGGGCGACGGATCCAGCGCCTCGTGCAGGCGGACGAAGAAGCGCAGCTCGATCGCCGTGCCGCCGAGCAGGAACCGGCGCACGCAGCCCTCGATCAGCGCCTCGCGCCTGATCCGGCCCGCCTCGGCCAGCCCGGTGAGCGCGCCCAGCCAGCCGTCGCCGGCGTCCCTCTCCCGCTGGAGCACCCGGCCCACGCCCTGGGCCTCGAACAGGCGCGGCAGCAGGTGCTCCAGCAGCGGGTCGTCGCCGAGGCGTCCCGGCCCGTGGCCGGCCCATCCGGCCACCAGCGGGTCGTGCGGCGGCGGCTCCGCACCGGTCTCGCGGAGCAGGGCCGGGGCGAGCGCCATGCCGCGGTCGTCGGGGACGCGCGTGCGCAGCGCCAGCCGCTCGGCCAGGTCGGCGCGCCAGGCGGCGGGCCGGTCCGCGATCAGCGCGAGGATCAGGTCCGCGTCGTTGTCGGGGCCGGCCCACTGCGGCGCGAAGTCGCGCCGGTACAGCCAGGACGCCACGGCCGCCGCGCCGCCGAAGGTGGCGGCGCCCGCCACCCGCAGGACGACCCCGTAGTCGACCAGGCCGTCGTCCCACTGGTCGAAGCGCCCCAGCAGCTCCTTGCGCAGGGCCGGTAATCGGGCCGCGACGCTCGCGCGGGCCTCGTCGTCCAGCTCCTTGAGCTTCTCGGCCAGCCGTTCGGCGTGCCGCGCCTCGATCAGCTTCCTGACCTCGTCCCAGTGATCCATGGCGGGGACACTAACCAGCCGCGCCGACACTTCGGCCGCCCTGCCGTGTCCCCTGGTCAGGGGCGGGGTGCGGGGGCCGGTGCGGCGCGCAGCGCCTGGAGCATCCGCGAGAGCGCGTTCCACGTGTCGTCGAGGTCGCGGGGGCCGGAGGAGCCGGCCAGCCACAGGGCCGCCTCGTTCATGGCGCCGGACAGCAGGTGGGTCAGCGGTTCGACCGGCTGGGGCGTGAGCACGCCCTGCTCGACGAGGGTGGTGAGCGCTTCGGCGAGGTGGCGCGCCGAGGCGGCCTCGTCCAGCGCCCGCCATTCGCTCCACCCCAGGACGGCGGGCCCGTCGATGAGCATGATCCGTTGGACGCCCGGGGCGGTGCTGGCGGTGAGGAAGGCGCGGCACCCGGTCGTCAGCTGTTCCCACGGATCGTCCTGGGCCGCCGCGGTCTCGGCCACCTCGCGGCCGACCTCCTGCTGCACCTCGTGGAGAACCGCGCGGAAGAGGTCGGCCTTGCTCGCGAAGTGGTGGTACAGGGCGCCCTTGGTGACTCCGGCGGACTGCACGATCTCTGCCAGGCCGACCGCGCCGTAGCCGCGGGTGGCGAACAGCCGCCGTCCCTCGCGCAGCAAAGCCCGCCTGGTCTGCTCGCGCCGGTGGGCTCTGGTCCCCTCGGTCATCGCGTCCCCTCCACGTCTCCACGCCTCCACGTTGACATACCGGTGGTACGTCAATACCGTACCTTCGCATACCGTCGGTATGTGAAAAGGAGAGAGACCCGTATGATCCTCACCGGCTTCTATCCCGTCATCGGCACCGCGCGGGTGGCCGATTCCCGCGACTTCTACACCCGGCTGTTCGGGTTCGAGATCACCTTCGAGGCCGACTGGTACGTGAGCCTGCGGCGGCCGGGGGAGCCGGCGTACGAGCTGGCGCTGCTCGACCACACTCACCCGACCGTGCCGGACGGCTACCGGGAGCCCGTGGCGGGGCTGCTGCTCAACTTCGAGGTCGAGGACGTCGACGCCGAGTGGGAACGGCTCGTGCTTCGCGAGGGCCTGCGGCCCGAGCTCAGCCTGCGCAGCGAGGACTTCGGGCAGCGGCACTTCATCGTGGCCGATCCCAACGGCGTCCTGATCGACGTCATCACCCCCATCGCGCCGTCCGGCGCGTACGCGGACCAGTACGTCGCCATGGACTGAGGCCGGGATCTGCCTCCTGCCCCAGCCCGTCGTGGACGCCATGCTTCGCCGGGCCCGGGAGGCCTCGGTCGACGGTGAGTACACCTACGAACGGCACAAGAGCGACAACGAGCGGATCCGCGCCCAGGGCACCCGCCTGACGGGCGTGCCCGCCGACGACGTGGGACGATCCCCACCGCCCGCCGCCTCGAGGGCGGCATGCCGATCATGTCCGGCATCGCGGCGCTGGGCGCCTCGCTAGAGCTTGCCGAGCCCCCGGGCCAGGACCGTGGCGGTCTTGGCGATGGTCGCCTCGTCGATGGGCAGGCCGGGGGTGCGGTTGGTGTAGACGGCCATGACGATGGGAGCCACGTCCTTGCCGGGCCAGATGACGGCGATGGCGTTGCCGCCGCCGAACCCGTCGGAGTTGGTGCCGGTCCGGTCGCCGATCGTCCACGTCTTGGGCAGGCCGGCCCGGATGCGGTTGAGGCCGGTCTTGTTGGCCAGCAGCCAGGCGACGAACTGCTTGCGGTCCTCGGGGTTCAGCGCGTTCCCGAGCGCGAGCAGGCGCAGGTCGCCGGCGATGGCCGCGGGGGTGGTGGTGTCGCGCTTCTCCTTGGGCGTCCAGTCGTTGAGCGCGGGGTGCCAGCGGTCCATGCGGGAGATCGGGTCCTTCAGCGTACGGAAGTACCTGGTCAGGCCGGCCGGCCCGCCGATCTGCTTGAGCAGCAGGTTCGACGCCGTGCCGTCGCTGACGCTGGTGGCCGCCTCGCAGAGCTGGGCGACGGTCAGGCCGTCCTCGACGTGCTTCTCGGTGATCGGCGAGCCGGGCGTCAGGTCGGCGGCGGTCCACTTGACGAGCTTGCCCATCAGGCCGGGCTCGGAGGTGCGAGCCTTGTGCAACACGGCGGCGCAGAGCGGCGCCTTGAACGTGGACAGCAACGCGAACCGCTCACCGGCCCGGTACGTGAGGGTCTTCCCCGTGGCCGTGTCGAGTGCGTACGCGCCGATGCGGCCCTGGAAGGCCGACTCCAGTGCGCGCAGTTCCTTCCTCACCTGGGCCTCGCCCGGAGCAAGGCGGGCGGCCGGTGCGGCGGTCGCGGCCGCGGCCCTGTCGAGGGTGCCGCCCGACAGGAGGGAGATCGCCAAGGCGGCCGCGGGCAGCGCCGCGGCGACGCGGCGGATGCGGAGGTATCGCATGTCACATCCTCTGCTGATGATCTGTCAGAGGGCAGGAGCAAAACAGACGGATCGCTGCATGTCCAATAGCGGTATCAGACATCGACCCATGTCGGTTCCGATATCAGCAGTGGTCGGCGGCTCGTTCCGCGGAGTCAGTGCCGGCCCCGGACGCCCGCACATGCGGACGGGCGCGAGGAGTCTGACCGACCGCCGCGGACCCCGCGCCGAGCGCCGCCAGACCGACCAGCGCGACGGTCGCGGCGCCCGCGTCGAAGAGCTGCCCGATCAGCAGACCGCCCGCGAACGCCGCCGTCCCCGACATGAAGTTGACCACGCCGATGGAGGCGCCGATCCGGTTCGGGGGAGCGCAGGCGACGATCGCGTGGAAGGAGCCTGTCTGCATCAGCCCCGTGCCCAGGCCGTTGAGGACGGCCGCGGCCACCAGCACGGCCACCAGCCAGCCGGCCGCGAAAGGCAGCGCGGCCACCAGCAGATAGCCGAGGCCGGCGCAGAGCAGTCCGGCGCGCAGCACCCAGGGGTGTCCTGCCCGCCCGCGCCGGGAGAGGAACGGCTGGACACCGGCGGCGGCGGCCGCCCCCGCGCAGAAGAACAACGTGGCCTGGCCCGAGCTGACGGCGCTGAGCGGCACTACGGTCTCGGCCTGCGTGGCGAGCAGGGTGCTGGGTGCGGTGACGGCGGCGAAGCGCAGGAACGCCCGGTCGCGGACGACGTCCGCCACGCCGCGCAGGAGCTTGCGGGCGTCGTCCGGCCCGGCGGGCCTGACGGTCCTGGGAAGCAGGCCGAACAGCAGGGCCGCGACCGCCCACGCGCCGGCGGCCACGGTGGCCAGCGATCCGAAGCCTCCTGCCAGCAGCGCCAGGCCGGCCGGAGGGCCCGCCACCGCCGCGATCTGGCCGGTCACCACGTAGATCCCGAAGCCCCCCGACCGGCTTGCCGGGGGCAACCGGGCGAGGAGCGACTGGGCGCAAGGGTGCAGCAAGGCCCCGCCCACGGCGAGCGCCATGGCCGCGCTCAGGAGCGTCCCCAGGTCGTCGGCGACTCCGAGCAGGCCGAACGCGACCGTTCTCAACCCGCAGGCCAGCATCCCGGCCCGCCTCGGCCCGATCCGGTCCACCAGGGGACCGAACGGCAGGAACAACGCGTACTGCACCGCGACCCGCAGGCCGAGCACCAGTGAGATCGTCCCGGCCAGCAGGCCCACGTCGTCCCGCAGGTGCGCCACCAGGTGGGCCATCACCGCGTAATAGCCGAGCGCGGTGGCCAGCTGCATGCCCACCACGACCGCGACCACACGACGCCCCGAGGCGTCCCCGGTATCGGGGGACGTGGACATACGGAGCAAATGTCACCAGCCGGGGGAGGAGTTCCCCAGATCATAGTGCGGCGCGTTCATGCCCACGCCCAGCCGCATGATCACGAGCCTGAGGGAGGACGATCGGCCCGCCTCCTGGTGAGCCAGGCGCGGATCTCGTCCATGAGCGGGACGGGCGCGTCGTGGTGCATCAGGTGGCCGGCGTCCTCGATCAGCGAGAGCTCCGCGCCGGGGATGAGGGTCCGCAGCCGCCGGGCGACGTCGGTGGGGATCCAGGCGTCGCGGGTGCCCCACAGGATCCGTACGGGGATGCCGACGCGGCTCAGGTTCCGCTCGTTCTCCTCGAGGAAGCGCTCGTCGTAGCCGGCGATCTGCCGGTAGAAGGCGGGCTGGCCGTCATCGCCCGTCCACGGCCGTACCAGGGCGTCGAGATCGTCGTCGCGCAGGCCGCGATGGCTCGCGCCCTGGATGTACGCGCGCACGATCGCGGCGTGGATGTAGGCCGGCAGCCGGCCCAGGATGTCCGGATGCTCCTGGACGAACCTGAAGAACGGTGAGCCGCTCGGCGGGATGGCGACGACGTCGACGAGCATGAGTGAGGCGTAGCCGGCGTCCAGGCACAGGTGCGCGCGCAGGGACACGGCGCCGCCGAAGTCGTGGGCGATCACGTGCGGCCGGTCCAGGTCCCAGTGGGTGAGCAGCGCCGCGAGAGCTTCGGCCTGCACGCCGAAGTCCACCGGATGCCCGGCGTGTTTCGAGGACCGGCCGTAGCCGGGCATGTCCCACAGGTGGACGGTGAAGTCGCGGCTCAACGCCTCGGCGAACGGCTGCCACAACAGCGACGAGAACGGCGTGCCATGGCAGAACACCACGGGCGGCCCGGTGCCCGCCCGTCCCCAGGCGATCTGTCTTCCCCTCCACTCGAAGCGTTCCGTCAGTTCCATGCTCAGCCATGCTGGTGACCGGTGCTCCGCACGGCCGGCCGAGGTCAGGCGCGACGCCCCGCCTGCAAGGCCCCGAGCAGGTCGAAAGCGGGACGGTCCAGCGACCGCTGCGTGTTGCTGAGCACGACCACGGCCACGCCCTCCTCCGGGTCGAAGCCCACGAACGAGGAGAACCCCCCGGTCATCCCGTTGTGCCAGAGCTGGAGGTGGGCGCCCTGCCGGGGGTGCAGCCGCCGTCCCATCCAGCCGAGATGCACCCACGCGAAGGGATTGATGCGGTGCTCGACCCGGCGGCTGAGCCGGACCGCCTCGGCGACCCCGCCGGTGCCGTCGCCCGTGCCGTCGCCGCTGTCGTCGTCCGGGTGGGCGCGGGCGAAGGCGTCCAGGTGAGCGCGGACGAAGGCGACCAGATCGGCGGGTGTCGAGCGCAGCCCACCCGCGCCCGCCAGGTCCGCCATGTGCCACGCCGCGGCGGGCCTGCGTCTCCGGGTGTGGCCCTGGGCCAGGCGCGCCGATCGGCCGCCGTCGAGGGTGATGCCGGTGTCGGCCATGCCCAGGGGTGCGCAGATCTGCCGGGTGATCAACGTCTCGTAGCCGGTGCCCGCGCGGTGGGCGAGCGCCAGCCCCAGCAGTCCGGCGCCGAGGTTGGAGTAACGGAACCGGCGTCCGGGCGTGGCGCCCAGCCTGGTTCCGGCCAGCCCGCGCAGCAGGAACTCGGCGGTGCACCCGGCGTACGGGTCCGGTGCCGACGGACGCAGCAGCGCCCGCAGCAGCATGCCTTTGGGCAGGCGCGGCAGACCCGAGGTGTGGGTCGCCAGGTGCCGCAGGGCGATCTCCTCGCCGTCGCGCGACGGCACGCTCGCGCCGCCGGGCAGCAGCGCGGCCAGCGGCTCGTCGAGATCGGCCGCCCCCGTGGCGCTCAGCCGCGCCAGGGCCAGCGCCGTGAACACCTTGCTCACCGAGCCGATCTCGAACACCGTCTCGGCGCCGGGCGCGCCGCCGTCCTCACCCCCCGTGCGCCCGCCGCCCCGGATCTCCGTCACGTCCGGGGTGATCGCGGCGACCACCACGCCGACGTGGTCCGCCACCAGCCGATCAACCGCCTCTCGCACGAGGCGGCTCACATCACTCATGGCCGGCGAGAGTCTCAGAGCTGCTGACGGTACGCGGAGAGCGCCGGGGCGGTCTTGGTGGCGAGGAACTCGGTGATCTCGTGGTTGGCGGCGCCCTCCTTGGCGAACGGGTCCTCGGCCACGATCGCGTCCAGGTCCTCGCGCGACACGCCGGCGGCGAGGATGACTCCGCCCGTGCGCGGCACCTTCCGCCCCGACGCCAGGAACACCCCCGCCTCGTAGTTGGCGTCGAGCCACCGCACGTGGGCGGACATGAGGTCGTCGATCCGCTCCAGGGGGGCGGTGTAGTGCACCGAGATCACGAACATGGCCCGATTCTAGTTTCGCCTGCTGGGCGGCTCCGTCCGAGGCCGTACCCCTTGAAGTCGTGAGGCGTTCACGAGGTGCCCGCCGGGACCGCCCGGCGGTGGGCCCCCGCGATCTCGGCCGGCTTGCCGGGCTTGGCCTCGTGCTCGACGTCGGAGCACTTCCCCTGGCAGAAACCCTGGGTGACGATCAGCCGCGCGCGGGCCGACGTGTAGGCGGCGGCATCCGCGGCGGCGATCACGCCCTGGCACCTCGGGCAGATGAGCGACTGATCGGCTGTCATGAGAGCCCCTTCACAAGCTTGGCGTGAGCGGTGATGCGACGTGCTGTGAACACAGGCACCTATCCAGAAACAGGGCCCTCACACCTCCCACCGGACATCTGCCGTACCGCTCCTCCAACGAGGACATGGTGCCGGACTCGAAGTGCCACCACTTTTCGGCGAGCACGATCGCGCGATCCGTCCGGAACGCGCTTGTCACCGGAAATTTCGCCATTATTGGGCCATAGCTGGGTTTCGGTCCTTACCATAATCGCCGCGGTGATCACCGGTGAGAGTCTCCGGTGCGGACACCGCAGGGAGCTTCACGTGCGTAAGATCGCAGCCACCACCCTGGCCGTCCTCGTCCCCCTCGCCGGAGCCGCCGCGACCCCGGCCGCCGCCGCCTCGACCTCGGCCTCGGCCTCTGCGTCGCCCGAGCCCGAGCCCGCCGCCGACCGGTCCAAGGTCGTCGTCATCGGCCACCGCGGCGCCGCGGGTCACCGTCCCGAGCACACGCAGGGCGGGTACGAGCTGGCCGTGGCCCTGGGCGCCGACTGGATCGAGCCCGACCTGGTGCCGACCAAGGACCACGTGCTGGTCGTCCGGCACGAGAACGAGATCTCCGGCACCACCGACGTGTCGCTGCGCCCCGAGTTCGCCGCGCGCAAGACCACCAAGGTCGTCGACGGGCGCAACGTGACCGGGTGGTTCACCGAGGACTTCACGCTGGCCGAGCTGAAGACGCTGCGAGCGGTCGAGCGGCTGCCCGCCATCCGCCAGCGCAACACCGTCTACAACGGTTACTACCAGGTCCTCACGTTCCAGGAGGTGCTCGACCTGGCCAAGCGGCTCTCACGCAAGCACGGCAGGCAGGTCGGCGTCTTCCCCGAGACCAAGCATCCGACGTACTTCAGGTCGATCGGGCTGCCGCTGGAGGAGCCGCTGATCGAGACCGTCAAGCGCAACGGGCTCAACCGGCCGAACAGCCCGGTGGTGGTGCAGTCGTTCGAGCCGTCCAGCCTCAAGCGGGTGGCCAAGGACCTGCGCGTCCCGCTGTGGCAGGCGCTGGGCACCACCGGCCGGCCGTACGACCTGACGGCGGCCGGTGACCCGACGACGTACGCCGACATGATGAAGCCCGAGGGGCTGGCGAAGATCGCCACGTACGCCCAGTGGATCGGGCCGGACAAGTCATCGGCCATCCCCGTCAACCCGGACGGCGGCTGGGGCACCCCGACGACGCTCGTGTCCGACGCGCACGAGGCGGGGCTGAGGATCGGCGTCTACACCTTCCGCAGCGAGAACCAGTACCTGCCGCTGCAGCTGCGCCGCGGCCAGGCGCCGACCGACCACGGTGACGCGCTGGCGGAGTACCGCGCGCACCTGGACCTGGGGGTGGACGCCTTCGTCACCGACTACCCCGACGCCGCGGCCCTGGCCAAGGCCGAGCGTGGAGCGCCGCGCAAGCACGTGCAGCCGCAGCAGTTCGACAACGGCCTGCCGGAGGAGGGCCAGGAGTAGGCGCGAGGGCCGGTCAGGCAACCTCGTCCGAGGCGAAGTAGTCGCGCAGCAGGGCGATCCTCCCGTCGCGCAGACGGAAGATCTGGACCAGCGACATGTCGCTCGCCCCGGCGGGGCCGTCGAAGGCGGTGTCGATCTCCACGACGAACACGTCGGGGTCGGCCGTGGTGTGCAGCACGTAGCGGGTCCTGTCCACGTCCACGGTGCGCTCGGTGGTGGCCGGTCGCTCGTAGTACGCGGCCATGGCCCGGCGGATCTCCTCGCGTCCCTCGAGCTCCTGGTGGTCCTGAGGCACAGCGGGCTCCTCGGAGTCGTTCGGAAGCAACACCCTACGGGGTGAGAACGATCTTCCCGGCCACCGTGCCGGACTCGGCCAGCCGCAGGGCGTCGGCGACGCGGGCGAGCGGCAGCTCGGCGGCGATCTGGGCGGTGACGTCCCCGCGCCGGAGGGCCGCGAAGACCTGGGTGAGGTCGGCGCGCAGCCGGGCCCGGAACGCGTTCTTCGCCAGGGCCCGCCCCGCCCACACGTTGAAGAAGTAGGCCCGGCGGCGGTTGGGCAGCGCGTTCCACACCCACACCCGGGCGAGGAGCTTGAGCACGGGCCACTGCTTGGACCCCTCGTCGTCCCTGGTGGAGGCGCTGCCGTACGAGACGAGCGTGCCGCCGGGCGCCAGCAGGCGCCATGAGCCGGCGACGCTGCGGCCACCGACATGGTCGAAGGCGGCGTCCACCCCGCCGGGGACCAGCTCGCGGACGCGCGCGGCGACGTCCTCGGTGCGGTAGTCGACGGGGACGACGCCGCGCTGCCGCAGGGTGTCGTGGTGGCGCGCCGACGCGGTGCCGATCACCTTCACGCCCGCGGCCCGTGCCAGGTCGACGAGGACCGAGCCGACACCGCCGTTGGCGCCGTGCACGAGAATGGTCTGCCCCGCGCGGATCCGTGCCTTGCGGTGCAGCATCTGCCAGGCGGTGATGCCGTTGACCACCACGGTCTCCGCCTCCGCCGCGCCGATCCCCTCGGGGACCTCCACCACGTCCGCCGCGTCGACGATCACGTGGCTCGCCCAGCCGCCGACCTTGACCAGCGCGGCCACCCGGGTGCCGGCGAGGGTCGGCTCGACGCCCTCGCCGGTGGCGAGCACCGTGCCGACCAGGTCGTAGCCGGGCACGAACGGGAACGCCGGCTGGTCGTAGTACCGGCCGCGGCGCATCTGCTGCTCGGCGAAGGAGACGCCGGTCGCCTCCATCCGGATCAGGACCTGGCCCGGGCCCGCGGTGGGGACGGCTCCGTGCCGGATCCGCAGCCCTTCAGGCTCCACCTTGCCCGGCAGGACGACCTCGACGAGTCCTTCGGCGTTCATGACGACCTCCACGATGGGTTACGTGCTTTCGCGTTCGTTAGAAGTTGTAACGCGATGGCAAGGCGGACGTCAAGTACTTTCGTGATAACCTCTAACTAAGTTTTGAAGCTGTAGTCGCGCAGGTGTGGCCGGCTGGAAGACTTCGCGGGAGACCTGCGGAGACGTTCCAGAAGATGCTCGGCACGTCGCCCGGGAGCCGCAGGGCGTGACGGCGTGGGCCGTGGGCACGTGGCGCGGCAGCACCTCGGGTCGGGTGAGGGGACGCTCGTGCTGGAGAAGGTGTGTCAGGACAGGCGGCCCCGGGTGGGGGGCGCGCTCAGCGGAAGGTCGGCCAGCGGTTGGCGTGCTCGAAGCTGCCGTAGGGCGGGAACACGTCGACCAGGTGGGCGACGGTGAGCAGGCGGGCGAGGTAGCCGTGCACGCCGATCAGGCGCAGGCCGCCGCCGGTGCTCTCGGCCTGACGCTGGCTGTCGATCAGTTTCCGCACCCCGCCGGAGTCGCAGAAGGACAGCTTGGCCGCGTCGACGATGATGCGGGGCCGGTGGAGGCTCACGAGCGGCTGGAGTGTCGCGGTGAGCTGGTCGTGGGTGGTGCGGTCCAGGTCGCCGGCGATCCGGACCAGATCGCTGTGAGGATGACGCTCGGTGCTGATGGTCAGCTCGGTCATGGAAGTCCCCCGCTCCTTCGTGTCGTCGAGGCCGTTGCCGTGTGTGCCGACATCAGCGGGATCACCTCCATCGTAGCTTGACGCTTCCGCCCTCGCTCCGTCGTTCGCGTCGGCAACGGTCGCCTCACCCTCGCCGTCCGGCAGCGGGCGGTGGAACGTTCGGAAAGTCTCGTTCGTCCTTGGAGATGTGACGAGCTCGCCAGATCTCGACGAACGGCTGCGCGAAGCGGCCGCCCGCACGCACAGGGCCGGCCATCTGCGGCGGCTGCGTGAGGCCACGGCCGACCAGATCCAGCAGGCCCGGGGCACCCTGGCGGAGCTGGAACGGGAGCTGTCCCGGGAGGAGAACGACGTCACCCGCCTGGAAAGCGGGCTGTCCGCCGCCCTGGCCCGCCTGCTGGGCAACCGCGAGGAGCGGCTGGCTCGCGAGCGCGCCGAGGCGGCCGCCGCCAGGCAACGAGTCGAGGGCCACCGGGCCCGCCTGGCCCGGCTGGAGGCGGACGCGCGTACGGCCGAGACCGAGCTGGCGCGGCTGGCGACGGCCCCCGAGGAGTACGAGCGGTTACTGGCGGAGAAGGAGCGGCATCTCATCAGCAGCGGTGATGACCGTGCCAGGGAGCTGGCCGACCTCGACGCCGCCCTCGGCCGCGTGGCGGCGGCCGCGCGTGAGCACACCGAAGCCCACCGGGCGGGGCGGGCCGCACATGACGCGCTCCGTGAAGTGCTGCGCCATCTCACCTCGGCCGGGCGCGCCTCCACCTGGGACCTGTTGGGCGGCGGCCTGATCGCCGACAGCATCGAGCACGACCGGCTGCGCGCCGCCGACCAGGCGGCCTGGCACGCTCAGCGGGCCTTGGACGTCTTCTCCCGGGAACTGGCCGACGTCGGCGTCTCCGCGAGCCCCCGCGGCCCCAAGGTCGACACGCGGTGGTTCGTCGACGCGTTCTTCGACAACATCATCACCGACGTGCTCAAGCATCAGCGCATCGAGAACACCCGCGCCGAGGTCGAGAAGACGGCCCGATGGGTGGGGGACATGTGCACGGTCATGCACGACCGCCACGCCGAGCTGTCCGCCGAGCGTGAACGGCTGCTGACCAGGCGAGAGCGACTGCTGCGCGATTGAGGCGGCGCCCATCGCCCTCGACCGCTCGATGAAGGAAATCTTCGCCCCCCTTGTGAAGAACGGCGCCAATAGGTGATCATGGTCGCTCGTGACGAAAAAGATCCTTTCCAGCGTCGCCGGCGTCGTTCTCGGGGCCACCGCCCTCATCGGCGTCAACGCGTCCCCCGCGGCCGCGATCGGCAGCTGCTCCCAGACCGCGAGCACCGACCACTCCGTGAGCGTCAGGTGCACCAGCGGGCTTGAGACCTACTTCCGGGTCTACGGCTACTTCTGCTCCACCTCCTCCTGCTCGTACGTGCCGGGTGGCCTGGCCGTCAAGGGCGGTACGAGCAAGGCGACCAGCGGCGCCTACTACAGCGGCAGGTATAAGGTGAAGGGCTGCTATGTGACCGACGGCTGCTGAGTCGCCCGGCGCCCGGACCTCGTCGAAGTCCGGGCCCAGGCTTCTCCGCGCCCTCAGGTGCGGGCCGGGTCAGGCCCGGCCGAGGTGTTCGTGCAGGCGGCGGGCCGCGCGGATGAGCCCGCTCGCCCCCTTGCGCGCGGCGATCCCGGCGACCTCCGGGAACATCCCGCGCGCATCCGCGCGGCGCGCGGCCTCGGCGGCGAACTCCAGCGCCCGGGTGTGGCCGCTGTGGGCCCGCTCACCCGGCCCCGGCAGGAACACCGGCAGCAAACCCTTCATGATCTCCCAGACCTCCCGGTGCGCACCCTGGCGCGCGCAGTCCTCCAGCGCCGAGCTCACCCGGCTCATGCCGATCCCGATCCCGCGCAGGCACGACCCCAGCTGCCGGCCGCACTCCTCGGCGGGCAGGCATCCGGCGGCGGCGGCCCGCAGCAGCAGCTCCCGGCAGTGGCCGGCGTGCCGGCCGCGTTCGGACAGCAGCAGGCCCAGGAGCAGCGCCGTCCCCTCGCCCACCGGTCCTTCCTGGTGGCAGAGCGGGGCCATGGACGCGTGCAGGTAGCCCGGGCGCTGCCAGCTTTGGAACAGGTCGGGGAGGAGGTGCATGGCCGGCACCTCCCGGTCGGACGGCAACGACAGCCGCCACGCCTCCCGGGAGCCGCTCGAACCGGGGCCGGACGGATCGGACATCAGCGCGTCCACCAGCGGCATCCCCGTGGGTTCCAGCGTGACCCGCAGGCGCGGCCAGGGCTTCCACCATCCGCCGAGAGCCCCGAGGGCGGCGTCGGCGGGCGGCCATTCCACGCGCGTCCCGGGCTCGGCCGGTTGACGAACGCGCGGGCCATCGCGACACGCTGCTGCTCGCCGCCGGACAGCTCGTCGGGCATGCGGTGCGCCTTGCCCTCCAGGCCGACCAGCTCGATGACCTCGGGCACCACCTTGCGGATGAACCGCCGCGGCTTTCCGATGACCTCCAGGGCGAACGCCACGTTCTCGTAGACGTTCTTGTTCGGCAGCAGCCGGAAGTCCTGGAAGACGCAGCCGATGCGGCGACGCAGGTGCGGCACCTTGAAGTTGGAGAGGCGGGCCAGGTCCTTGCCGGCGACGTGAATGGCGCCGGAGTTGGGCCGCTCCTCCTTGAGGACCAGTCGCAGGAACGTGGACTTGCCTGATCCCGAAGGACCGACGAGGAACACGAACTCGCCCTTGTCCACGTCCACCGAGACGTGGTCGAGCGCGGGCCGGTTCTGGTTCGCGTAGACCTTGGTGACATTATCGAAATGGATCACGAGAGCATCACGGCATGCCAGTCTAGGGGTCAGGACGGAAGCGAGGGTGGCACATGCCCACTTCCCGCCACTCGGCCGTCGGGGACGTCTTCTTTACCGATGATCGACGTTCCGATTGGCCAGGGGACAGTCTAGGGGGAAGACTGGCATGGAACGTCCATAACGGAAACAAAACGATTGTGCGGCTACACTTGGGGCTGACATGAGTTGCCAACACCTCGTCTGCGCGCAGTGCGCCCATCCCGTCATCGAGGGCCGCTGCGCGGTCTGCCGCGCCAACCGCGAGCGGATGCACAACCACGGCTTCGCCGGGCTGTCACCCGCTCTCCTCGCCGGGCTGCTGCTCGCGCTGTTGTTCCTGACCCTCGTACTCAAGCACCTGAGCGGCCTCTGACCCCGGGCGCCCACGCGCCCGGGCGGCCTTCTAGGCGCTCGCCTCCGACTCCTGCCGGCGCATCCAGCGGATCTCCGACTCGATGAACCCGTCGAGGTCGCCGTCGAGCACGGCCGACGGGTTGCCGGCCTCGGTGCCCGTGCGCAGGTCCTTCACGATCTGGTACGGGTGCAGCACGTAGTTGCGGATCTGCGTGCCCCATGACGTGGTCGTGGCGCCGCGCAGCTCCGACATCTTCTCCGCCTCCTCCTGGCGCTTGCGCTCCAGCAGCTTGGCCTGGAGCACGGCCATGGCGGTCGCGCGGTTCTGGAGCTGGGAGCGCTCGTTCTGGCAGGAGACCACGATGTTGGTCGGCAGGTGCGTGATGCGGACCGCCGAGTCGGTCGTGTTGACGCCCTGGCCGCCGGGGCCGGACGAGCGGTAGACGTCGACGCGGATCTCGTCCTCGTTGATGTCGATGTGGTCGGTCGTCTCGACGACCGGCACGATGTCCACGCCCGCGAACGACGTCTGGCGGCGGCCCTGGTTGTCGAACGGGCTGATGCGCACCAGGCGGTGGGTGCCGTGCTCGCCGCGCAGCGTGCCGTAGGCGTAGCGGGCCTTGACCGTGAACGTGGCCGACTTGATGCCGGCCTCCTCGGCGTAGGAGGTCTCGTAGACCTCGGTCGGGTAGCCCTTGCGCTCGGCCCAGCGGAGGTACATGCGCAGCAGCATCTCGGCCCAGTCGGCGGCGTCGACGCCACCGGCCTGCGAGTTGATCGTCACCAGCGCCTCGCGGGCGTCGTACTCGCCCGACAGCAGGGTGCGGACCTCCAGCGCGCCGATGTCGGAGCGCAGCGTGGAGAGCTCCTTGTCGGCCTCGGCCCGCGTGTCGTCGTCGCCCTCCTCGGCGGCCAGCTCGTAGAGCACGCCCAGGTCGTCCAGCCGGCGCGCCAGCCCGTCGACCCGGTTGAGCTCGCCCTGCAGGTGCGACAGCTTGCTCGTGACCTTCTGCGCCTGGTCGGGGTCGTCCCACAGGTCGGGGGCGGCAACCTGCTGCTCCAGCTCCTCGATCTGCTTGCGCATCGCGTCGAGGTCGAGCACGTCCTGGATGCTCCGGAGCGTGCCCGCGAGCTCGTTGATCTCTTCTGCCGGATCGATGACTGCCACGTCTCCCAAGGGTACGCGACCCTCACGCGCCCGAATAACATGGCGAGGTGCGTGCTTCCGGTCGGTTCAAGACGCTGGCGCTCGCCGCCGGGCTGCTGGCCGGCGCGGGGATAGCGGGGGGCGTCTGAGGTGGCCATGGCGGGGACCTTAGCCACCGCGCCCGACATTTCGGCTGATGTACGACAGAGCTG
>NZ_JBFAIA010000050.1:0-48144 GCF_040654455.1 Nonomuraea sp. NPDC050691 | reverse complement strand
ACGCTCGCCGGCCGCGCGGTCCGCCTCAGCGTGCCCGGTCGCGGCGCGCTCGGCGGCGCGCTCACGCTCGAGCCGGCGCTCCAGCTCCCGCTTCTCGTCCTCCAGCCGGGCCATCCGGTCGGAGGCCTGCGCGCGGTCGGCGCGCATCCGACGGCGGCGCCGCGCGGTCCTGCGCGTGCCCACCACCATCATCCACAGGCCCAGAAGCAGCACCGCGGCGGTGATCGCCCCGGCCGCGAACATCTGGACATGATCGAGTTGTAACGTGTAACCGAACAGGATGTACCTGGACGTCTCCTCGGTGGCCACCAGGACGACGGCACCACCGGCGAGCAGGACCAGGACCAGGCCTAGCAAGGTCATCCGGACTCACCCCTTGTCGTCTGAGTGAGTCCCTTCTGCCCATCGGCACGGCCGATATGCGGCGCAGGCCCGATCCCGTAGGGGTTCCAGGTCATGATGGCGCTCATGAGACCCGAGCCTGGACAGGTGCTGCACTTCTCCGAGGACCCCACGATCGAGCGGTTCGTGCCGCACGTCGCGCCCACGTCCGCGCAGGTCGAGCCGTACGTCTGGGCGGTCGGGCCCGAGCGCTGCCCCGACTACTGGTTCCCGCGACAGTGCCCGCGCGCGATGGCCTGGCGCGTCCCCGGCACCATCGACGCCGACGCCGATCGGGTCGTCGGCGCGGGCTGCGGCGACCGGGTCCACGCCGTCGAGTACGGCTGGCTGCGCGCGATCATGGAGGTTCGCCTGTACGCGTACCGGCTGCCGGCCGAGCCGTTCGCGCCCATCGGCGAGCACGCCCACGCCGTGGTCGCCCGTGTGCCGGTGGAGCCCCTCGGCCCGCCCGAGCCCGTGGGCGACCTGCTGGCGCTGCACGAGCGGGCCGGGATCCAGCTCCGCGTGCTCGACCGGCTCTGGCCGTTCTGGGCCGAGGTGACGTCCAGCACGCTCGGGTTCAGCGGGATACGGCTGCGGAACGCTCGTCGATGAGTGCGGTCAGACGCTCGACCGGCATCGAACCGGGCGGCAGCTTCTCGCGGGCGAACCGGCCGGCCTCGCGCTGGAGCACCTCGTTGACCGGGGTCGGCAGGCCGTACTCGCGGCCGAGCAGGGCGATCTCGCCGTTGAGATAGTCGGTCTCGATGCTGCCGCTCGAGCGCGCGAGGCTCTGCCAGGACGATCCGCCGCCGCGGTCGGCGCCGCCGATGGGCCGCACGTCCACCCGGTTGCCGCGCAGCGCGCTCTCCTCCTCCTGGCCGGTGTAGGGGATGCCCGCCTCCTCCAGCACCGCGGCGCCCTCGGCGCGGGCCCGCTCGTACAGCGCGTCGACGCCGGGCTCGTGGCCGCACAGGGCCTCGACGGCGTTGCCGAGGTTGCCGAGCAGCTTGCCGTACTTCCAGCGCATCACGTCGGGCTGGGCCAGCGCCACGAAGTCGCTCTTGCACAGGTCGGCGACCATCTGCCGGGTCAGGTCGTCCACACCCTGGGGATAACGGCCGACGTGGAACATGCCGGAGTGGGGCATGCCGTAGGCGGCGACCGTGCCGGGTTCGAGGTGCAGGGCGGGCAGCCACACGCACATGCCGTAGACGCGCTCGAACCTGCGCATCACGGTCCGCTCGTTCTCGACGCCGTTCTGGGCGCAGAGCACCGGCAGATGGCGCGGCCAGGGGTCGAGGGCGGCGACGGTGTCCTGCGACTTGGTGGCGACGACCAGCACGTCGTCGTCGCGCGTGGCGACAGGGCCGTCGGCGGCAGGGATGAGGAGGGTCTCGTCGGACTCAGGGGTGAGCAGGCGCAGGCCGCGCGTCCTGAGTGCCTCGTAGTGGGCGCCCCTGGCGATCAGCAGCACCTCGTGCCCCGCCCGGAAGAGACGGGCCCCGATGGTGCCGCCGACCGCTCCCGCTCCGATCACGATGTAGCGCATGGGTCCGAGGATGTCACCCCCGGATTCGCGGCCGCCGACCGGGCCGCCGCGCGAGCGCGCCCGGTCTCCGGCGCGAGTGGCCGGGCTCGCGCGGTCGCCGTCGGACGGTGAGCCCCCGGCTGCCCGGCCGCCTTCGGGACTACTTCGCGAGGGCGACCTGGGCCCGAGGGGTGGCCGCGCCGCGGAAGCGCTCGCGCACGATCGTCTTGAGCACCCGCCAGCCGTCGCGGACGGCGTGCAGGTTGCTCTCGCCGTGGATGCGGCTGCGCTCGTGGCTCGGGACCTCGGCGATGAGCAGTCCGGTCTGGGCGGCGCGGACGTTCATGAGCGTCTCGATCTCGAAACCGTCGCAGTCGAGGCCCATCGCGTCCAGGTGCCGGGCCCAGAAGGCGTTGTAGCCGTAGCACAGGTCGGTGTAACGGGTGCCGTACAGCCAGTTGGTGAGCCCCGTCAGCGCCCGGTTGCCCAGGGAGCGCAGGGGGCTGATGTCGTCGGAGCCGCCGCCCGGGGCGTACCGGGAGCCCTTGGCGAAGTCGGCCCCGTCCTCCAGGGCGGCGACGAACGAGAAGATCTCCCGGCCGTCGGTCGAGCCGTCGGCGTCGATCATGACGATGATGTCGCCGGAGGCGGCCGCGAAGCCTTCGATGAGGGCGTTTCCCTTGCCCCGTCCGGTCTGGGTTACCACCCGGAGGTCGGGGCGCAGCCGGCGGGCCACGGCGACGGTGTCGTCGCTGGAGTTTCCGTCGACGAGGACGACCTCGTCGATCCAGGCGGGCAGGGTCGCGAACACGTGTGGCAGGTTGTCGGCCTCGTTCATCGCGGGGACGACGACGGTGACGCTGGCGGTGAATGGCCCCTTGTTCATGCCTAGACCGTGCAACCCGGCGCATGCAAGCCGCTTGACTTCGCCTTAACGAGATCATGGTAATCCATGCTCCATCAGGGCATGTTCACCATCCTGTGACCTGGTGACACACTCGCGGGAGGGGGTTGCGGAGGCCCGGTCGCACGACCTTGACTTCACCGGCCGAATGTGCGCCTCTAGCGAAGCAGCGGCAACCGGCCGGTCAGGCGGTCCACGTCCGCGCGCGGCCCGAGGACGCTCACCGCGTAGTACGACAGGTCCTCGGCGCCGGTGCGGGCCAGCTCCGCGAGGTAGTCGTCGTACACGTTGGTCCGCTGCGCGATGGCCGCCATGTCCGCGATCACCACTCCGGCCGTCCGCGCGGCGTCGTCCCTGATCCGGCGGACGATCGCCGACGACGCGGCCAGCACCGTGCATCCGGTCCACGGCAGCCCGGCGTGTGCCCCGCCGGAGGCGTCCTCGCCGCCCGAGCCCAGGATCGACGGCACCGCCTGGCTGGTGGAGGCGGCCAGGCATGCCGCGGCGTTGGCCTGCAACCCGCGGGGCAGGTCGCGGTCCATCACGATGACCCACTTGACCGGGAGCTCCTTGGTGGGCAGGTCGGGGCGGTGGTCCATGTGTGCGAGCACGGTCATGCAAGCTCCTTCCTCCGAACTTATGGAGCGAGTTTCACAGCAACGCCGCTGACCTGACACAACAGATAGGCTCCTTCCGAAGAAAGTTCGGAAGATCGCCGAGGAGTGCGCACATGGACGAACTTGATACGGCCATCCTCGCCGAGCTCCAGCGCGACGGCCGCCAGACCAACCGGGAGCTGGCCGAGCGCATCGGCATCGCCCCCTCGACCTGCCTGGAACGCGTGCGCTCGCTGCGCGCCAACGGGGTGATCGAGGGCTTCCACGCCGAGGTCAACCTGGCCGCGATCGGCCGCCCGGTCCAGGCACTGATCAACGTACGGCTGCACCCGAAGATCCGGGAGGCGGTCGAGGGGTTCCGCGAGTACATCACGGCGCTGCCCGAGACGCTTGCGATCTTCGTGGTGTCGGGCGGCGACGACTTCATCATCCAGGTGGCCGTGCGCGACACCGGGCACCTGCGCGACTTCGTCCTCGACCACGTGTCGCGGCACCGCAACATCGCCGACGTGCGCACCTCGCTCGTCTACGACCACATCCGCAGGACGTCGCTGGAGGTGCTGGAGCCCGACCGGCCGAGCCGCCCCCGCACGGGCCGCAAGCCCCGCTGAGCGCCGTGGGCGCAGAAGGGATCAGACCAGGGCCTCGTCGGCGCGGGCCAGGATCTCGTCAACCGTCTCGGCCGGGCTCTGGCGCGAGGTGTCCAGCCACAGGCCGACCCGCGGCGTCTCGTCGCGCAGGGCGCCGTCGAGGTCGGCGACCGTCCAGGCGCCGTACCCGGTCTTGGGACGCTCCGCCTCACGCCGCTCCACCGCGGCCGCGTCGGGCGCGAGCACGACCACCCGCAGCGGCTGGGCCGTGATCAGCGACACGAAGTGCGCCAGGTCCTCGCCCAGCGCCACGTCCCGCACGACGGGCGTGAACCCTTCCGCCGCGTACAGGTCGGCCGCCGCGGCCGCGAGCCGGTACCTCAGCCGGAGCTGGCGAAGCGCCTCCCCGGCGTCATCGGGTGTCATGTCGGCCCGGCCGTTGACGATCATGCGACGGAACAGGTCACCGCGGACGTGCGCGGAGCGGGGCAGCCGCTCCGCCAGCGCCTGCGCGACCGTCGACTTGCCCGCGGCCATGATCCCGGTGATGAGCACGACACCCTTCACGAACCCGCTCCTTCCCCGCCGTCGCCCCGTCCGGCGCCTTGAGCGCCACGATCGACTCGTCGTCGCCGAGCACCAGGCGACCAGGCTGGTCCCGATCATTAGGATGAGGGCCGTGGGCATCGAGGGCGGGCCGTGGGAGAGCCTCGTGCGGGCGCCCCTGCGGGTTCCGCTGTCGTCCGTGCCCTGGCGTTCGGCCGCGTACCTGCTGAGCGGATTCCTGGTCGCGGCCGTCTGGCTGCCGGGCGCGCTCGTCCTGCTGGTCGCCGGGGGGCTGACGGCGCCGATCCTCGTGGGCGTGCCGGTGCTGAAGCTGCTGCCCCGGTGGGCGGTGGCTCTCGGCCGGGCCGAACGGGTCCGGCTGCGGCTGGTGGACCACCGCCCTGCGCCTTCGCCGCACGGCCGGGCCGCGTCGGGCACCCGGACGCTGCTGGCGGAGGCCGCGACCTGGCGGGAGGCCGGGCACGGCCTGCTGCTGTGCCTGCTCGGGCCGCTCAACGCGGTGTTCGTGGTGGTGCTCGCCCTGGTGGCCGGAGGGCCGCTGCTGGCGCCCGTGTGGGGCCGGCTGCCCGGCTCGGCGCCGGTGAACCCGTCCTGGCAGAAAGTGATCTCCGATCCGGCGCTCGCGTGGGGCGCCGCCGCCGTCGGGCTGCTGCTGGGCGTGGTCGCCGCCTACCTGGTGACGGGGGTGGCCGCGGCCGAGGGGGCGCTGGCCCGCACGCTGCTGACCAAGCCGGCGGACGAGGAGCTGGAGCTGCGGCTGGTCGAGGTCGACCGGTCGCGGGCCAGGCTTGCCGACGCGTTCGACAACGAGCGGCGGCGGCTCGAACGCGACCTGCACGACGGCACCCAGCAGCGGCTCACCGGACTGATCATGACGTTGGGTCTGGTCCGGATGGAGCTGTCGGCACAGCCGGCGGAGGTCAGGCAGCTCGTCGACCGCGCCTACACCGAGGCACGCGACACCCTGGAGGAGCTGCAGGCGCTGGTGCGAGGCATTCACCCGGCCATCCTCACCGACCGCGGGCTGGCCGGGGCGCTCACCGAGGCGGCCAGGCGGTGCCCGGTGCCGGTGACCGTACGTGTGGTGGGCATGGACGAGCGGCCGCCCGCGCCGGTGGAGTCCGCCGTCTACTTCGCCGGGTGCGAGGCGCTGACCAACCTGGCCAAGCACAGCGGCGCCGGCGGCGCGGAGCTGCTGCTGCGTGGCGCGCCCGGCCGGGCCGTCCTGCAGGTCCGTGACGACGGCGCGGGCGGGGCCGACAGCCGGGGCGGCACCGGCCTGACCGGGCTGGCCGACCGGGTGGCCGCGGTCGGTGGCACGGTCAGCCTGTCGAGTCCGGAAGGCGGAGGGACCACCTTGCGCGTGGAGGTTTCGTGGACGTTGTGATCGCGGACGACTCGGTGCTGCTGCGGGAAGGGCTGCGGCACATCCTGGAGCGGTTCGGGCACCGGGTGGTCGCCTCGGTCGGCGACGCCACCGAGCTGCTGGCGGCGGTGGACGCGCGGCTGCCCGACGTCGCCGTCGTGGACGTGCGGATGCCCCCCGGCTTCCGCGACGAGGGGCTGCGGGCGGCGCTGCGCATCAGGACCGAGCATCCGAAGGTGGCGGTGCTGGTGCTGTCCCAGTACGTCGAGCGGTCCTACGCGCTGGAACTCCTGGAGTCCGGCTCGGGGCGGGGCGTGGGCTACCTGCTGAAGAACCGCGTCGGCGAGATCGAGGACTTCCTCGACGCGGTCGGCAGGGTGGCCGCGGGCGGCACCGCCATCGACCCGGAAGTGGTGGTCAGGCTGCTGGAGGACCGCCGCGACCGCGAGGGGATCGACCGCCTCACCCCGCGCGAGCGCGACGTGCTGGCGTTGATGGCCGAGGGCAAGTCCAACGGCGCCATCGCCAGGGTGCTCGTGGTCAGCGAGGCGGCGGTGCTCAAGCACGTCGGCAACATCTTCGCCAAGCTGCTGCTCGACCCCAGCGACGAGGAGCACCGCCGGGTCGCGGCGGTGCTCCGTTACCTGCGCGACGGCGGGGGCTGACGCGCCCGTGCGGGCGTCAGGCCGCCGCCGAGTCCGACACCGACATGGCGCGGCGCAGCGTCAGCCCGGTCGGGACGAGCGCCGACACGAGCACCACCAGCACGCACGCCCCGGCCACCATCCCCACCTCTGTCCACGGGAAGGCCGTGGGCGCCTCCAGCCCGAGCCCGCCGAGCACCCCGCGTAGCCCGAGGACCGCGACGCCTGTCACCGCCACGCCGAGCAGCACGCCGGTGGCCGCCACGCACAGCGCCTCCCACAGCGCCATGCGCAGCACCTGCGCCCTGCGTGCCCCCAGGAAGAGCAGCCTGGCGAACTCCCCCCTGCGCGCCCCGAACGACAGGGCCGAGGTGTTGGCCACGGCGACGAGCGTGTACGCCACGGCGAACCCGGCCAGCGCGATCGCGCCGATCCGCATGCCTTCCTGGCGCGCGCCGGCCATGACCGCCATGATCTCCTCGGTGCCGTCCACCCGGAGCGCGGGGTGGCGCTCGCCGATGTCGGTCCGCACGGCGTCCACCTGAGCCGGCCGCCCGGACTCCAGGGTCACGTGGACCGCGGTCCAGCGTGCGCCCCGGGTGAGCAGGTCGCGGGACACCAGCACCCCGCCGCCCAGCGGGGAGCCGTCGAACACCGCCACCAGCAGGGGACGGGCCCGCCTGCCGCCGGGCAGTGTCAGCTCCACCTGCTCGCCCAGCTTCCACCCGAACGTCTCGGCCTGCGCCCGGTCGGCCGCGACCGCTCCGGACCGCAACGCGTCCAGGTCACCCTCCACCCGCGCGAGGTTCATTACCCCCGACACGCCGTCTGGATCGACCCCCATCGCGCTCACCGTCCGGACTGTCCGGTTGGCGAACACCTCCACGTCGGCCGACGCGACGGTCACCGCCGCGGCCACACCGGGCAGGCCGCGCAGCGAACCGGCCGCCTCGGCCGCCCCCGGCCCGGACACCACCAGATGCGACCGCCACACCTGGCGCGCGTCCGCGGCCATCGCCTCATCCAGCAGCATCGTCCCGCCGAGCAGCGACCCGGCCAGCCCCACCGTGACGAGCACGGGAGCGGCCGTGGCGGCCGCGCGGCGGGCCGCCATCCGCACGTTCTCCCGGGCCAGCTCGCCCGTCGCGGACGTCCAGCGCGCCAGCGGGGTGGCCACCAGCGCGCCGGCCCAGGCCGCGAACGCCGGTGACAGCAGCGCGAAACCGATCACCAGCGGCATCGACACGAACATCGTCAGCGGCATCCGGCCGTCCGGTGGGGCGATCGGGACCAGCGCCAGCATGCCGCCGCCGCAGGCCAGCGCCGCCAGGCCGCCCAGCCAGCGCCCCCTGCCGATCGGCCGGTCGGCCAGCGCCGCCGCGCGCATCGCCTCGACCGGGCGGACCGCCGCGGCCCTGCGCGCCGCGGCGACCGTGGCGACCAGGCCGACGGCCACACCCAGCGCGAAGCAGCCCGCCAGCGCCCCGCCGGACACGGACGGCGCGAACCCCTCCGGCAGCAGCTCCTGCCCCCGCAGCAACCACGCCATCGCCGACATGAACACCGGCGCCAGCAGCACGCCCAGCGTGGAGGCCACCAGCGCGGCGAGCGTCGCCTCGGCCATCACCATGCCTCTGACCTGGTGCGGGGTGGCGCCGACGGTACGCAGCGCGGCCAGCTCCTTGCGGCGCTGGGCGACGATGAACGCGAACGTCCCGGCCACCACGAAGATCGTGACGAACGCGCCGATCACGGCCAGCATGACGAGCAGCGCGCCCGACTCCGCGACCGCCCGCCGTACGGACTCCGGGGTGTGCGGGGGCAGGGCGGCGCCGGAGGCGAGCATCGAGGTGGCGGCGCCGGCGAAGGCGACGCCGAGGGCCAGCGCCACCACCGCGCCGGCGAACCCGGACATCCGGCGGCGGAGCGTCAGCCAGGCCACCGCGATCAGGGTGCGCGCGCGGACGCCCCGCTCGACGGGCAGGTCCCGGACGGCCGTGGCGGCGGACGCGGCGTTCACACCGACTCCAGTTCGGCCAGGCGCGCGGCGACCGAGCGCGAGTCGGGGGAGCGCAGCTCGTCCACCAGCGCGCCGTCGGACAGGAAAAGCACCCGGTCGGCGTGCGAGGCGGCGAACGGGTCGTGTGTCACCATCACCACGGTGTCGCCGCGCTCGTCCACGAGCCGCCGCAGCAGCGCCAGCACCTCCCGGCCCGAGCGGCTGTCGAGCGCGCCGGTCGGCTCGTCCGCGAAGATCACTTCGGGCTGGGCGGCGATGGCCCGCGCGATCGCCACGCGCTGCTGCTGGCCGCCCGACAGCTCGGCGGGACGGTGATGCGTGCGCTCGCCCAGACCGACCAGCGTGAGGACCTCGCGGATCCACTCCTTGGGCGGGCGCCTGCCCGACAGCCGGATCGGCAGCGCCACGTTCTGCGCGGCGGTGAGCGAGGCGATGAGGTTGAACGACTGGAAGACGAAACCCAGGCGGTCGCGGCGCAGCTCCGTGCGTTCCCGCTCGCTGAGCGCGCTCAGGTCCACGCCGCCGATGAGCACCTGGCCGTCGGTCGGCTGGTCCAGCCCCGCCGTGCACTGCAGCAGCGTGGACTTGCCGGAGCCCGACGGGCCCATGATCGCGGTGAAGGAGCGGGCGGGGAACGTCGTGCTGACGCCGCGCAGCGCGGCCACCTCGTGAGGCGCGGCGCCGTACGTGCGGGTCAGCCCGATCAGGCGCACGGCATCCGAGGTGGCGGTGCGCTCGGAGGGGGACGCTGTTCGTCTCATGCCGCCAGTCAAGTGCGGGCCGTCCCGGGGCACACGGGCGGCGACGAGAGCTTTGGAGGTGGTGCGCGCACTACCGATCGCGCTGATCTGAACCTGGAGGGCCTGCCGGCACCTTCAGCACCACGATGGCGACGTCGTCACTGAGCACGCCGGACTGGAAGGCGGACACCTCCTGGAGGAGCCGGTCCGCGATGCCCGAGGCGCTCTCGTCCCGCGCCTCCAGCAGCACCCGCTCCAGCCGGTCCTCGCCGAACAGCTCGCTGTCGCGCCGTCCCTCGATGACGCCGTCGGTGAAGAACACGACGCTCTCGCCGGGCCTGACCTCCACGGTGACGTCACTGAGCTTCAGCCGGCGCAGCATGCCGAGCAACGTACCGTGCAGGCCCACCCGGGACGCGCCCGCCCCGGTGAGGTGGACCGGCTGCGGGTGCCCGCCCAGGCTCAGCGTGAGCAGGCAGCCGCCGCCGGGCGCGAGCGCCACCTGGGCGTACGCGACCGTGACGAAGCGGTCGGTCCTCTCCCTGACCACCGCGTGGTGCAGCGACGCCAGGATTCCCGACGGAGCGGGCTCGCGGGCGGGCGCGGCGCGCAGGGTGTAGCGGGCCAGGCTGGTGACGACCGCCGCCTCCGCGCCCTTGCCCGACACGTCCCCGATGACCAGCGCCCAGCCGTCGCGGGTCTCGTACATGTCGTAGAAGTCGCCGCCCACCTCGTCGCCGAGACCGGCGGGCCGGTAGACGCCCGCCAGGTCCAGGCCGTCGATCCGGGGCAGGCTGGGCGGGATGAAGCTGGCCTGCAGGATGCCCGCCAGGTCGCGGGCCTCCTTCTCCGACTGCTCGGCCCGCTGCCGGGCGAGCAGCAGCTCCCGCTCGTAGCTGCGCCGGTCCGTGGCGGCGAAGACGCAGATCCAGATCTCCCGCGGCCCGGTGGGCTCGTCCTTCATGACGGCGTTGAGCAGGACCGGCAGCCGGCCGCCGGCCGCGCGGCGGAGGTCGACGGCGATCTCGCGGGCGGAGGACTGGAGGGCGAGCAGTGGCGCGAAGTGCGTCTCGTAGAAGATCCGGTCGCCCACGGCCAGCAGGTCCTGGACCCGTGCCCGGCCGACCAGGTCCTCGGCGCGGTGCCCGGTCATGGCGAGGAAGGTCCGGTTGGCCCGGCGGATGGCGCCGTCGGCGTCCGTCACGAGGAAGCCGCACGGCGCGTCCTCGAACAGCTCCTCGAAGCCGCCCGTCAGGTCCACAGGGGCCCCGGAGGCCGCGTCACAGGAACGCCTTGATCGCCGCGATCGTCTCCTCGGGGGCGCTGAGGTTCGGGCAGTGGCCGGTGGCGCGCATCAGCACCAGTTCGCTGCCGGGGAGGGCCGCGTGGACGTACCGGCCGACGACCTCGGGGGCGATCACGTCGTTCGCGCACTGGAGGACGAGCGCACGCGTGCGGCACTTCTCCAGGTCGGCGCGATTGTCCGACATGAACGTCACCTGGGCGAACCGCTTGGCGATGTCCGGGTCGGTGCGGCAGAAGCTGTTGGTCAGCTCCTCGCCAAGCTCCGGCCGGTCCGGGTTGCCCATGATGACCGGCGCCATCTGGCTGGACCA
The DNA here is from genome assembly GCF_040654455.1 of Nonomuraea sp. NPDC050691. Taxonomy (NCBI): domain Bacteria; kingdom Bacillati; phylum Actinomycetota; class Actinomycetes; order Streptosporangiales; family Streptosporangiaceae; genus Nonomuraea; species Nonomuraea sp. NPDC050691. The sequence goes on along the minus strand of NZ_JBFAIA010000050.1, from coordinate 37,168 downwards.
GCCGAGGTAGTTGCTGTCGAGCGACTCCAGCAGCTCCTCGATGTCCTGGGCGCTGAAGCCGCCGGTGTAGCCGTCGTCGTCGATGTAGCGGGGCGAGGGGCCGACGAGCACGAGGTTCGCGAAGCGGTCCGGCTCGGCGTTGGCGGCCAGCACGCCGACGAGGGAGCTCACGGAGTGGCCCACGAAGCTCACCTCGGACAGGTCCAGCTCGTGGCAGATGTCGAGGACGTCCTGGGCGTAGCCGTGGAGGCTGGAGTACCGCTCCGGGGTGTAGGCCGACAGGTGGGAGCGTCCGGCGCCGACGTAGTCGAAGAGCACGACCTTGTACGCCTCCTCGAAGGCGGGCGCGACGAGGCGCCACATGTTCTGATCACAGCCGAAGCCATGGGCGAACACCAGCGGCTTGCCGTCGGGACGGCCCGAGACCTTGACGTGGTTGCGTTCCAGCACGCTCATGATTCCCGAGCATAGGCGATGAAAATCACCCAAATATCGCCAGGTGATAGCAAAGGGTGCCTCCAGCTCCCACGGGCACCGTGAACCCTCGCGCGGGTCAGCTCCAGGTGGCCCGCTTGAGCGCACTCGACAGCCCGTACGTGTTCCAGGCGTCCACCACGAGGATCTTGGAGGCGATCCGAAGCTCTCGCAGTCCGGGGCGAACGCCTCCGCCTTCTCGCACAACAGGCCGGTCACCACGACGACCGTGTCCCCTTGTGGTGCACCTTCAAGTCGGCGGGGATCTTCATGGTCATCCCGCGGAAGGACAGGGGCTTGGACTGCTGCGCCCCGATCGTCTCGCATCGACTTCCAGAAACGGAAAAGGGCCCGACCCGCTTAGCGGATCAAGCCCTTTACCTCTGTCGGGGTGGCGGGATTTGAACCCACGACCTCTTCGTCCCGAACGAAGCGCGCTGCCAAGCTGCGCTACACCCCGATGCACGCCGTCTTGCGCGTGCTTGGGAAAGTCTAGCGGACTTCGCGGGTGCTTGTGACGCCGTCGGAGCCGGACCTTCGCCGGGCCGGGTCAGCGGCGGGGGACGAGGGTGAGCAGCGTCGCCTCCGGGAAGCAGGCGAAGCGCACTGGGGAGTACGGCGAGGTGCCCAGACCGGCCGAGACGTGCAGCCAGGCCGAGTCGTGCCGGCTCAGGCCCTTGACCCGGGCCCGGTCGATGCCGCAGTTGGTGACCAGCGCGCCGTAGAAGGGGATGCAGAGCTGCCCGCCGTGGGTGTGGCCCGCCAGCAGGAGCTGGTAGCCGTCGGCCGCGAAACGGGTCATGTTGCGCGGCTCCGGCGAGTGCATGACGCCGAGCCGCAGGTCGGCGTCCGCCGGCGCCGGGCCCGCCACCCGGTCGTAGCGGTCGAGGTCGATGTGGGAGTCGTGGATGCCCGCCACCGCCACGTCGAGGTCGCCCACCTTGATCCGGGCCGTGGTGTTGTTCATGTCGAGCCAGCCCTCGGCGGCCATGCCGGCGCCCAGTTCCTCCCACGGCAGCGACGGCACGTGCTGGCGGCGGTCGTTCTTGGACGTGCGCCACAGGTAGCGGGCCGGGTTCTTGGGCTTGGGCGCGTACAGGTCGTTGGAGCCGTACACGAACAGGCCGGGGCGCGACAGCAGCGGCTCCAGGGCGTACAGCAGCGACGGGACGGCGTCGGGGTGGGCGATCGAGTCGCCGGTGTTGACGACGAGGTCGGGCTCCAGCGCGCCGAGCGAGCGCACCCACTTGATGAGCATGTCGCGGCGCGGCGTCAGGTGGAGGTCGGACAGGTGCAGGACCCGCACCGGCCGCCGGCCGCGCTCCAGGACCGGCACGTCGAAGCGGCGCAGCCGGAACCAGTTGCGCTCGACGACGGAGGCGTAACCCAGCCCGGCCAGGCCGAGACCGAGCATGGACAGGGGTACCGCGACAGCTTTCCTCACGTACTCATGATGCCCGACAACCGGCACGTGCCGTCCGGCCAGACGGCAAGATGGACGTCATGAGCGCATTGAAGGACAAGCTGAAGGCCGATCTCACGGCCTCGTTGAAGGCCCGGGACGAGGTACGTCTCCGGACGATTCGGATGGCACTGGCCGCGGTGAACGTCGAGGAGGTCGCCGGCAAGGAGGCCAGGGAGCTCTCCGACGACGAGGTCGTCAAGGTGCTGACCAAGGAGTCCAAGAAGCGGCGCGAGGCCGCCGAGGCCTTCCGCGGCGCCGGCCGGGCCGAGCAGGCCGACGCCGAGCTGGCCGAGATGGCGGTGCTGGAGGAGTACCTGCCCGCGCAGCTCACCGACGAGGAGCTCCAGGCGCTCGTCGACGAGGCCGTCGCGGAGACGGGCGCGGCCGGGCCCCAGGCGATGGGTCAGGTCATGAAGGCGGTCAACCCGAAGGTCGCCGGACGCGCCGAGGGCGGCCGCGTCGCCGCCGCGGTCCGCGCGCGCCTGTCCCAGTAGGCGCCGGGCCCGGGCGAACCCTACGGCGGCCCCGTGCGGGCCTCAGGGCGGCCCCGGGCGGGCCCCTGGCGGTCGCGTACGGGCCTGTGGCGGGCATGCGAGAGGCCTCCGCCCCAAGGAGCGGAGGCCTCCGGCTGGATCAGCGCGGGGCGGGCTCAGCGGCCGCGCCTCATCTGGTCCTCGGTGATGGTCATCGGCGTCTGCCGGGTGTCGGTCACGCCGTTCTCGCCGCCGCGGCCACGTCGGCGGCCGTTGCCCGGATCGCCCTGGTCGCCGTTGTCGAACTGGTCACGGAACTGGTCGAAGGGGTCCGCCGGGCCCTCGTCCTCCCGCTTCTTCTTCGGCTTGGGCGCGCAGTTGTCGCCGCAGCCGCCGAAGCGCTCGTGGTTGACCGGGGTGAACTCGGCGGCCTCGACGCCCTTGAGCGCCCCCAGCATGGCCTGCTTCCAGATGCGGCCGGAGATCGTGGCGCCGTACACGTAGGAGTAGGAGCGCCCGCCGATCGTGACGCCGATCAGCTTGTGCTTGAACGCGCCGCGCAGGTCGCCGAGGCTGACCGCGCTGGCCAGGTTCGGCGTGTAGCCGGCGAACCAGGCGGCGGTGTAGTCGTCGGTGGTGCCGGTCTTGCCGGCGGCGTCGCGGCCGATGCCGCCGACCTCCTGCATGGTGCCCTTGGTGAAGACGCCCGACAGGATGCCGCTGACCGCGTCGGCGACCTCGGGGTCCATGACCTTCGAGCACTTGGGCTTGAACTGCTTGACCTTGCCGTACCGGTCCTTGATCTCGGTGATGGCGAGCGGCTTGCAGTACTGGCCGCGGGAGGCGAAGACGGCGTAGCTGTTGGCCACGGTGACGGGGTCGACCTCGTTGATGCCGAGCGTGAACGTCTCGTACTCGCCGAGCTTGCCGCCGTCGGCGCGCTTGAGGCCGAGCCGCTTGGCCAGCTCGACCACCTTGCACAGGCCGACCCGCTCCTCAAGCTTCATGAAGAACGTGTTGACCGAGCCCCAGGTGCCGGTCTGGAGGGTCTTGAAGCCGCCGCCGCCCTCGCTGGAGTTGCGCACCTCGTGTTTCGGGTCGCCGACCCGGTTGCCCTTGCAGTCGCGGAACGCGCCGTAGCTGGGAGCGCTGTAGCCGGCCGGGGACGGGAAGCCGTCGCCGTACTTGTAGCCCTCCTCCAGCGCCGCGGCCAGGGTGTACGCCTTGGCGGTCGAGCCCTGCTGGAACCCGACGCCGCCGCCGTGCTTGGCGTCGGCGACGATGTTGTAGCTGACCTCGTTCTTCTTCTTGTTGCCGCCGAACTTGCGCGAGGCGGCCATGGCCTTGATCTCACCCGTGCCCGGCACGATCATCGCCTGCGAGGCGGCGGGCTTGTCCTTGGTGCTGACGTACTCCTTGATCGCCTTCTCGGAGGCCGCCTGCATCTTCGGGTCGATCGTGGTCTTGATCTCCAGGCCGCCGCGCTGGAGCAGCTTCAGGCGCTCCTGCGGGGTCTTGCCGAAGGCGTCGTTGTTGAGGATCTCGTTCTGCACGTACATGCAGAAGTACGGGTACTTGCTCACCTCGCAGCCGCCCCGCGCCGCGATGCCCTTGTAGCCGAGCTTCTTCTTCTTGGCCTCGGCCGCCTCCTGAGGAGTGATCTTGCCGAGTTGGGCCATCCGGTCGAGGACCGTGTTGCGCCGGTCGAGCAGCAGCTTCTGGGCCTTCTTGCCGATGCTCGGGTCGGTGCGGGCGGGGTTCTGCACGGCGCCGGCCAGGGTGGCGGCCTGGACGAGGTTGAGCTCGGCGGCGGGCTTGTCGAAGAACCTCCGGGAGGCGGCCTGGATGCCGTGGGCGCCCGCGCCGAAGTAGGCGATGTTGAGGTACTTCTCCAGGATCTGGTTCTTGGAGTACTTCTTCTCCATCGCCATCGCGTAACGCAGCTCGTTGAGCTTGCGCGAGACGGTCGGGGCGATGGCCGCCTGCTGCTCCTCGGGCGTCTCGGCCTTGTTGACCAGCACCTGCTTGACGTACTGCTGGGTGATCGACGAGCCGCCCTGGGTGACGCCGCCGGTCGTCATGTTCTTGACCAGCGCGCGCGCCGTGCCCTCGACGTCGATCGGGCCGTGCTGGTAGAAGCGGAAGTCCTCGATCGAGATCAGCGCCGTCTGCATGATCGGCGCCACCTTGTCCAAGGTCACCGACTGGCGGTTCTCGTAGTAGAACTGCGCGATCTGCTTGCCGTTGGAGTCGCGCAGGAGCGTGCGCTCGGGAAGCGGAGGCTCGTCGAGGTTCTCAGGCTTGAGGTTGATCTCCTTCATCGCCGTGTTCGCGGTGATTCCCGCCCCGCCGACGGCGGGCAGCGCGATCGCGGCCGTCAGCACGCCGGCCGCCGCGCCGGCGGCGATCAGGCGCACGATGTTCACGAACGGTGAGGATTGATCTTTACCCTGAGCTTGCACAGCATCCAGGGTACGTCGAAAGGGTGACCTTATCGGTAACTCGGCCCCATTTCGCCTTGACTGGCGGGGGTGACTAGTCATTCCCGGTCAACGGGGCGGCGAGAAATTGGTCCTCTGGGGTCTGTCGGCCCGAACGTCTAGTTGCGTACGTTCTCCTCTGCGGCAACTGAATACGGAGGCTCGGCGCCCGCGCCCGTCGGCCCCAAATGACGACTGACCACCTAAGGGGAGTGGGGTCGAAAAATGTGGATCACGGATTGGACCTCCCGTGCCGCCTGTCGTGGTGCGGACCCGGACGCGTTGTTCGTCCAGGGTGCCGCACAGAACAGGGCCAAGCTGATCTGCCGAGGATGCCCGGTCCGTACCGAATGCCTCGCCGATGCGCTGGACAACCGCATCGAGTTCGGGGTGTGGGGCGGTATGACGGAACGGGAACGCCGGGCCCTGCTCCGGCGGCGGCCTGACGTGGACTCGTGGCGCGAGCTGCTCGAGTCCGCCAAGGAAGAGTACGAGCGCACCAATGAGCTGATCGCGGGCTGAGCTGCCCGGAGTACGGCCGGCGTACCACGCCGGCCGTACTCATGCGCTCGCCAGGAGCTCTCCGATCTGGCGCAGACCCGCGAGATCGTGGACGTCCTCGGACATGGCGCGAACCTGGACGACCGGCACCGTGGGGTGCGCGGAGACGAAGTGCTCCTGCTCCCGGTGCTCGCGGGCCACGAGTTGCATCCTGCCGGTGTGCAGCCGCAGTACGGCGGCGGTCAGCTCGTGCTCGCCACGCGACTCCAGGTCCTCGGCCGCGGCGGCGCTGCGGGCGGCGGAAAGGCCGTTCGCGGGCGCGTCGTGGACGCGGTTCACCACCAGGCCGGCGAGGGGCATGCGCTCCTCGGCGAGCCGCTCGACGAAGTACGACGCCTCGCGCATCGCGTCACGCTCGGGCGCGGCCACCACCACGAACGCCGTGCCCGGCGCCTGGAGCAGCTTGTACGTCAGCTCGGCGCGTTGCCGGAAGCCGCCGAAGACGGCGTCGAGGGCGGAGACGAACGTCTGCAGGTCCTTGAGCACCTGCGCGCCGAGCAGCTTGGTCATGGCGCCGGCCACCAGCCCGAACCCGGCGTTGAGCAGCTTGAAGGCGCTGCGCCCGCCGGCCTTGGCCGGGGCGGTCAGCAGCCGGATGAACCTGCCGTCGAGGAACCTGCCGAGCCGTTCGGGCGCGTCCAGGAAGTCGAGCGCGGAGCGGGACGGCGGCGTGTCCACCACGATCAGGTCCCACTCGTCGGAGCGGCGGAGCTGGCCGAGCTTCTCCATCGCCATGTACTCCTGCGTGCCGGAGAAGCTTGACGACAGCGACTGGTAGAAGGGGTTGGACAGGATCTGCCGGGCGCGCTCCGGGTCGGCGTGCGCCTCGATGATCTCGTCGAACGTCCGCTTCATGTCGAGCATCATGGCGAAGAGCTGGCCGCCGCCCTCGTGCGAGCTGACCAGCCGGGGCGTGTTGTCGAGCTCGGTGAGCCCCATGGACTGCGCCAGCCGCCTGGCCGGGTCGACGGTGAGCACGACTGCGCACCGGCCGCGCTCGGCGGCGCGCAGGCCCAGGGCGGCGGCCGTGGTGGTCTTGCCCACGCCTCCGGCGCCGCAGCAGACGATGATCCGGGTGCCCGGGTCGTCGATGATCGCGTCGATGTCGAGGGGCACGGGCCTGGCCGCGGACCTCTTCGCGTCCTTCACGCTGCTCCTTGGGTGCGGATGCTCTCGGCCAGCTCGTACAGGCCGGCCAGGTCGACGCCGTCGGCGAGCAGCGGCAGCTCGTAGCGCGGCAGCGCCACCTCGGCCAGCGCCTCGCGTTCCTCGTGTTCGAGCGCCGCGCGGTGGGCGTACTCGACGACCTCGCCGGCCAGCGCCTCGGCCACGGAGGCGGCGTCGGCGCCGTCGGCGAGCCCGGCCGCCTTGAGGCCCAGCACCAACTCGGTGACGTCGAATCCGCCCTTGACAGCCTTGTCAAGAGCGGTACGGGGGAGCTGGGACTCCCGCACCATGTTGATGAAGACGCCACCGGCGGGCAGGCCGGCCTCCCGCAGTTCGGCGATGCCGTCGAGCGTCTCCTGCACCGGCATCTCCTCCAGCAGGGTGACGAAGTGGACCGCCGTCTCGGGGGACTTCACGACGCCGCTGACCAGGTCGGAGTGGTTCTTGATCGGGCCGACCTTGGCCAGGCCGGCCACCTCCTGGGTGACGTTGAGGAACCGGGTGATGCGGCCCGTGGGCGGGGCGTCCAGCACGACCGCGTCGTAGACACGCTTGCCGTTCTTGCCGCGCCTGCGCACGGCCTCGGTGGTCTTGCCCGTGACGAGCACGTCGCGAAAGCCGGGGGCGACCGTGGTGGCGAAGTCGACGACACCCATCTTGGTCAGCGCGCGACCGGCCCGGCGCATGCCGTAGAACATCTCCATGTATTCGAGCATGGCCTCCTCGGGATCGATGGCCAGCGCGTAGACGTCGCCGCCCGACGGCGCCACGGCGATCTTGCGCTCCTCGTACGGAAGAGGCGGCAGATCGAAGATCTGCGCGATGCCCTGGCGGCCCTCCACCTCGACCAGCAGCACCTTGCGGCCACCGGCGGCGAGCGCGAGGGCGAGGGCGGCGGCCACCGTCGTCTTGCCGGTTCCGCCCTTGCCGGTGACGACGTGCAGGCGCACGCCGTCCCAATCGGTGTCCCGAGACTCCACGTCTCGAGGCTACCGAACGGTCACTTGCGGCCAGCCGACGACCACCGTTTGAGATTGCTCACACTAGTGTGACCCCCATGAAGAAATGGGAGTACCTCACCGCTCCGGTGCTGATCCACAACACGAAGATGATCCTGGACAACTTCGGCGCCGACGGCTGGGAGCTGGTCCAGATCGTGCAGGGCGCCTCGCCGGAGCAGCTCGTCGCCTACTTCAAGAGGGAGAAGCAGTGACCCCGGAGGAGAAGCTGGCCGAGCTCGGCCTGACGTTGCCCGAGGTCGTTCCGCCGCTGGCCGCTTATGTGCCGGCCGTGCGCACCGGCGACCTCGTCTACACCTCCGGCCAGGTGCCCATGGTCGAGGGCAAGCTGCCGTTCGTGGGCAAGCTGGGCGCGGAGCTGACCGTGGACCAGGGCAGGGAGATGGCGCGGATCTGCGCGCTCAACGCCCTCGCCGCGCTCAAGTCCGAGGTGGGCGACCTGGGGAGGATCGTCCGGATCGTCAAGGCCGTCGTGTTCGTGGCGAGCGAGCCGGGCTTCACCGGGCAGCCGCAGGTGGCCAACGGCGCGAGCGAGCTGCTGGCCGAGGTGCTCGGTGAGGCGGGCCGGCACGCGCGCAGCGCCGTCGGGGTCGCCTCGCTGCCGCTGGACGCGCCGGTCGAGGTGGAGCTGATCGCCGAGGTCTCCTGAGGTTTCCTGCGACAAAGACCCCCGGATCCGGATATGTCACGATGACCGAGTGGTGTTCTGAAGGAGGTCATGTGACTGGTCTTCCGCTTCCGGGCGATCTCGCCGCGCGTGCCAGGGACGTCCTGTCGGGTCGGGTAGCGCCCGTGCCGCCGCGCGACTCCGCCACCGTGGTGATCCTGCGCGACGGGCGGGACGGCCCCGAGGTCTACCTGCTGCGGCGGAAAACCACCATGGCCTTCGCCGCGGGCGCGCACGTCTTCCCCGGAGGCACCGTGGACCCGCGCGACACCGACCACGCCGTCGCCTGGGCCGGCCCGTCCACCGCGGAGTGGGGACGGCTGCTCGGCGCGGACGAGAGGGTCGCGCGGGGGCTGGTGTGCGCGGCCGTACGGGAGACCTTCGAGGAGTGCGGGGTGCTCCTCGCCGGCCCCGACGAGCGGTCCGTGGTCGCCGACACCACCGGCGACGACTGGGAGGCCGACCGGCTCGCCCTCGTCGACCGGAGCCTCGCCTTCGCCGACTTCCTGTCCCGGCGCGGGCTCGTGCTCCGCTCCGACCTGCTCAAGCCGTGGGCCCACTGGATCACCCCGGAGATCGAGCCGCGGCGCTTCGACACCAGGTTCTTCGCGGCCGTCCTCCCCGAGGGCCAGCGCGCCCGCGACGTGGGCGGTGAGGCGGACCACGCCACCTGGCGACGCCCGGCCGAGGCCCTCGACCTGGCCCGCGCGGGGGAGATCTTCCTGATGCCCCCCACGTACCGCACACTGACCGAGCTGGCGGCCCACGACGGCGTGGACGCCGTGCTGGCCGCCCCGCGCGAGATCGTCACGATCATGCCGCGCGTCGTGGAGGTCGGCGGCGAGCTGCGGCTGGTGGTCGCATGAGCGGAGCCGCCGCCGGCGATCGCGTGAGCGACCCGCGGCCGGTGGTCGCGTGAGCGGCCTGCACATCCCGATCGGCACGCCGGACGGCTCCCGCACCGAGCACGCCGAGAACCTCCTCGCGCCCAACCCGTCGGCCATGACCCTCGACGGCACCAACACGTGGGTCGTCGGCGGCCCGGACGAGGTGGTCGTCGTGGATCCGGGCCCGGACGACGAGCGGCACCTGAGCCGGGTCCGGGAGCGCCTGGGGGAGCGCAGGGTGAGCGAGATCCTGCTCACCCACGGTCATCTCGACCACAGCGGCGGCGCCCGGCGCTTCGCCGAGCTGGTCGGCGCCCCCGTACGGGCCCTCGACCCGCGTCACCGGCTGGGCGGCGAGGGACTGGCCGACGGCGACGTCGTCACCGCCGGGGGCGTGGAGATCCACGTGTACGGCACGCCGGGGCACTCGTTCGACTCGCTGTGCTTCTGGCTGCCGGCCGACCGGGCGATGCTCACCGGCGACACCGTGCTCGGGCGGGGCACCACCGTCGTCGCGCCGGACGGCGGCCTGGCCGACTACCTGCGCAGCCTCGACCGCCTGCGGGCGGCGGCGGAGAGCCTGGAGGCGCGGGCGCTGCTGCCCGGCCACGGGCCGGTGCTGCCCGACCCCATCGGCGCGCTCGACGGCTACATCGCCCACCGGCGCGAGCGGCTCGACCAGATCAGGGCGGCGATGGCGCGGGGCGCGCGCACGCCGCGCGAGATCGTCACGATCGTCTACGCGGACGTGGACCGGTCGCTCTGGCCCGCCGCCGAGATGTCGGTGCGGGCACAGCTCGACTACCTGGAGCAGCCGAACTGATCGCCCGCGGCTATCGGGAGCGGTTGTAGAGCCGGTCCATGTCGAGGATGACCACGGCCTTGGCCTCGATGCGCAGCCAGCCGCGCTGCGCGAAGTCGGCCAGCGCCTTGTTGACGGTCTCGCGGGAGGCGCCGACGAGCTGGGCCAGCTCCTCCTGGGTGAGGTCGTGGTGGACGCGCAGGCCGTCGTCGGTCTTGGTGCCGAACCGTTCGGCGAGGTCGAGGAGCTGCTTGGCCACCCGTCCGGGCACGTCGGTGAACACGAGGTCGGCCAGCACGTCGTTGGTGCGGCGCAGCCGCTGCGCCAGGGCGCGCAGCAGGTGCAGCGCCACCTCCGGACGGCCGGTCAGCCAGGGGCGCAGGTCGTCGTGGCCGAGCCCGGCCAGCCGCACCTCGGTCAGGGCCGTGGCGCTGGCCGTACGCGGCCGGGGGTCGAACAGCGACAACTCGCCGAACATCTCGCTGGGGCCGAGCACGCTGAGCAGGTTCTCGCGGCCGTCGGGTGACTGACGCGAGAGTTTGATCTTGCCTTCGAGGACGACGTAGAGCCGGTCGCCCGTCTCGCCCTCGTGGAAGAGGGTCTGCCCCTTCGACAGCTGGACCTCGGTGATGCTCGTGCGCAGCGCCGCTGCGCTCTCGCGATCGAGCGCGGCGAACAGGGGGGCCTTACCCAGCACATCTTCGGTGTTCACTCTGCCTCCTCTGCTGCCATTGTGACGCACCCCACTGAAGGCGCCGCACATAGGCTAGGGGAATGCCCCAAGAGTCAAGGCTCGCCCTCGTCCGTCGTGCCCGCAGGATGAATCGCATCCTTGCGGAAACCTACCCCGACGCACATTGCGAGCTCGACTTCGGTACCCCGCTCGAGCTGCTGGTCGCGACGATCCTGTCCGCTCAGTGCACGGACAAACGGGTGAACATGGTGACTCCCATCCTCTTTGCGAAGTATCCCACTGTGGAGGACTACGCCGCTGCCGACCCGTCCGAGATGGAAGAGATCATCCGCTCGACCGGGTTCTTCCGGGCCAAGACCAACAGCATCATCGGCATGGCCAAGGCCGTGGGCGAGCGCTACGGCGGCGAGGTGCCCGGCAAGCTGAAGGACCTGGTCACGCTGCCCGGCGTCGGCCGCAAGACCGCCAACGTCGTGCTCGGAAACGCCTTCGGCGTGCCCGGCCTGACCGTGGACACGCACTTCCAGCGGCTCGTGCGCCGCTTCGGCTGGACCGACGAGACCGATCCGGTCAAGATCGAGCACTTCGTGGGCGAGCTCATCCCCAAGCGGGAGTGGACGGTGTTCTCCCACCGGCTCATCTGGCACGGGCGCCGCATCTGCCACGCCCGCCGTCCGGCCTGCGGGGTGTGCCCGCTCGCCGCGCTCTGCCCCTCGTACGGCGCCGGCCCGACCGACGCGGCGCAGGCGGCCAAGCTCGTCCGCTCCGGCCCCTTCTCGTGACCGGCCCCCTCTCGTGACCGGCCCTTTCGACGGGACCGGGAAGCCCGGCGCGGGGCGGCGTGTTGGAGATGGCGTGATCGTGGTCCCCGACTGGCTCGACAGACTGGCCGCGCAGGCCGTACGGATCCCCGTCCCCGACGGGCTGCGCCCGCCCGAGCGGGGCGGTCGCCCGGCGGCGGTGCTGCTGCTCTTCGGCGAGGGCCCGCTCGGGCCCGACGTGCTGCTCATCCAGCGCAGCACCCGCGGGCGCAGGCACGCGGGTCAGCCGGCCTTCCCCGGCGGCGGAGTGGACCCCGGCGACGGAGGGCCGGTCGGCGCCGCCCTGCGCGAGGCGGCCGAGGAGACCGGCCTCGAACCGGCCGGCGTCACCGTGCTGTGCTCCATGCCCGAGCTGTACGTCTGGCGCAGCGACAACCGCGTCACCCCCGTCGTCGGCTGGTGGCACGAGCCCTCCGCGGTCCACGCGGCCTCCCCCGACGAGGTCGACTCCGTGGAGCGGGTACCGATCGCGGAGCTGGTCGATCCGGGCAACCGGTTCACGCTGCGGCATCCGCGTGGCTTCGCCGGGCCGGCGTTCCGGGTGCGCGGGATGCTCGTGTGGGGGTTCACCGCGATGGTGCTGGACGTGGTGCTGCGCGAGGCCGGGCTGGAGCGGCCGTGGGACCGCGACCGGGTGGAGCCCATGCCGCCCGACGTCCTCGCCCGCGGCTGACGCCCTGAGGGGTCTCCGGCGGTCTCAGACGTCCTCGCCCATCGCGAGGGCGACACCCAGGGCCGCCCAAGCCGCCACGTCCGCGTCGCCGTCCGCCGCGAGCGTGCGCAGCGCGTCCAGGCCCGCCTGGTCCGGCGGGTCGCCCAGCACGTGCTGGAGCGCGTACGCGGCGCCGTACCTCACCCTGGCGTCGGCGTGACCGGCGAGGGCGATCACCGACGGCAGCGCGCGCGGGTCGGCGAGGTGGCCGAAGGCGATGAGCGCCGAGTAGAGCAGCATCGGGTCGTCCTCGCTCGCCGCGAGGCGGCGCAGCACCGGAAGGGCCCGGTCGGCGAACGGCCGCAGCATGCCCATGACGTCGACGCCCAGCAGGCGCTCCTTGACCGTGCCCGCCTCACACAGTCGCCTGGCCTCGACGAACGACTCCAGGTCGGCCCGCTGCCACAACTCGGAGATCACGTGCCACCGCAGCGGCCCGTCGGGATCGGCGTCGGCGAGAGCCGTCTCGACCAGGCCGCGGACGGTTCCCTCCAACGGTGGCATAACGCTCAAGGTAGTCAGGAGGGGACGCTGTGCTCCGGCAAGACGTGCACACTTGACCCTATCGCTGGTTACCTTTGAAGCGTGCGCGGTGATCTGCTCGACCTCATCCTGATCGGCCTTGTGATCGCCTTCGGCGTGTCGGGTTACCGGCAGGGGTTCATCATCGGCGCCATGAGCTTCGTGGGTTTCGTCGGCGGAGCCGTACTGGGCGTGTTCATCGCGCCGCCCATCTCCAAGGCCGTGGTCGACGGCGACACCCCGCAGGCCCTGCTCGCGATCGTCATCGTGTTCCTGTCGGCGACGATCGGGCAGTTCGCCTCCTCGACGATCGGCGCCGTCGTGCGCAGCCACGTCACCTGGGAGCCGGCCAAGGTGGCCGACGCCGTCGGCGGCACGTTCGCCAGCGCCCTGTCGGTGCTCGTGATCGCCTGGCTGATCGGGTCGCTGGTCGTGTCCACGTCGTTCGCGCCGCTGGTCGAGCAGGTCAAGAGCTCCATGCTGCTGACCACCGTCGACGAGGCCATCCCGCAGGCCGCGCGCAACTGGCAGCAGCCGTTCAAGAAGTTCATCGACCGCTCGGAGTTCCCGCCGGTCTTCGACGCGATCGGCGCCGGCCAGATCATCGACGTCCCGCCCGCGCCGCGCAGCATCCTCAAGGGCGCCGGGCTCGACCGCGCCCAGCGGGCCATCGTCAAGGTCCAGGGCAACGCCGAGAGCTGCAACAAGCACATCGAGGGCACCGGCTTCGTCTACGCCAAGGACCGCATCATGACCAACGCGCACGTCGTGGCCGGCGTGACGCGCGACCTGACGGTCATCGACTCCACCAACCGGCGCCGCTCCGCCACCGTGGTGCGCTACAACCCGAAGCGCGACATCGCCATCCTGTACGTGCCCGGCCTGGGCCTGCCCCAGCTGCCTTTCGAGGGCGAGGCCGGCAAGGGCGACAACGCCATCATCGCCGGCTTCCCCAAGGGGCAGGGCTTCACCGCCGAGCCGGCCCGCATCCGCAGCCGCCTCGAAGCCGAGGGGCCCGACATCTACCGCGCCAGCAACGTCATCCGGCAGGTCTACGCGATCCGCGGCAAGGTGCTGCCCGGAAACTCCGGCGGGCCGCTGCTCACGGTCGACGGCAAGGTGTACGGCGTGATCTTCGCCGCGGCCGTCAGCCAGGAGGACACCGGCTACGTTCTGACCGCGACCGAGGTCAGGTCCGACGCCGACCAGGGCCGTAACGACACCACGCCCGCCGGCACCCAGGAGTGCGACTAGGAGCTCTCCACGGGCAGGCCGTTCAGGATCAGCGTGATCGCCTGCTCCGGGTCGGTGTCGGGGCCCAGGGCCGAGGCGCTGCGGCCCACCGCGTCGTACGGCTCGCCGTACGCCTGCACGCGGGCCGCGCCCCGGTCGAACAACGTCAGGGCGCCGCGCCCGTTGCCGCGCTGGAGGTGCGTCAGGCCGACGCAGATCTGCGCCAGCCCCTGCCACAGCTCCCGCTCCGGCTCGGGCGCGCACTTCCAGCGGCCCTCGAACACCTCGTGCGCGTTGAACGGCAGGCCCTCGCGCAGGAAGCGGCGGCCGTCGGCCAGCGCCTGCTCGGTCGTGGGCGCGTAGTCGTCGGGCACGCGCGGCATGCCGGGCGCGCCGTACGGCAGCGGCCTGCCGTAGGCGTCGCGCGGCCTGGCGCTGCGCGGCCGGCCCTCGGGATCGCGATCTCTCATCGGTCGGGCTCCGGGTCCGACAGCCAGCCCAGCAGCTCGGCGTCGAACAGGTCGGGGGTCTCCTCGTGCGGGAAGTGGCCGGCGCCTTCGAGCAGCTTCCACCGGTAGGGGGCGGCCACGTAGCGGCTCGACCCCTGGGCGGTGCGCGGAAGGAGGCAGGTGTCGAGCGCGCCGTGGAGCTGGAGGGTCGGCGCCTCGATCTCGGTGCGCATCACCCGGGCGTAGCGCCGCCCGTCGGGACGCAGCTGGGAGCGGCCGAACCACCGGTGGTACTCCAGTGCGCAGTGGGCGACCGTGGGGATGCCGAACGCCTCCCGGTAGACGCCGGCCGTCTCGGGGTCGGGCCAGCCCGGCCCGGACCACTCGTCGAGCAGCCTGCCGACCATGGCCGCGCCCTTGCGGGTCAGCCGGTGCTCCGGCAGGAACGGCAGCTGGAAGCTGAGCCGGTGGCTGCTGGCCCGGAGCTGGCCGAACGGGTCGGTGAGCAGGGCGCCGCGCAGCCGTACGGGATGGGGGGCGGAGACCGTCACCAGGCGGCGCACGCACTTGGCGTCGAGCACGGCCATCGTCCAGGCGAGCAGTCCGCCCCAGTCGTGGCCGACCACGATCGCGCCCGTCTCGCCCAGCGCCCGGATCAGGCCCGTCGCGTCGGCCGCCAGCGTCGGCAGGTCGTAACCGCGCGGCGGCTTGTCGCTGCCGCCGTAGCCGCGCAGGTCCACCGCGACCGCCCGGTAGCCCGCCTCCGGGAGCGAGCGCAACTGGCGCCGCCACGTCCACCAGAACTGCGGGAACCCGTGCAGCAGCAGCACCAGAGGCCCGTCTCCCGCCTCCACGACGTGGAAGCGGGTGCCGCCCGCGTGAACCTGCCGGTGCTTCCAGGGGCCGTCGATGTGGACGGCCGACTCGTCAGGTGCCATCGCGGCCCACCGGCTCCCGGTGCAGCCCGACCTGGCCGGCCGACGGCCCCGTGGTGGCCGCGAGGCCGGCCTCCGCCTCCTCGGGCGAGGCGATCTCCTTGAGTCCCTTGATCGAACGGGCGGTGCGCTTCATCCCGGCCAGCCCCTTGAGCCGGCGGACGCCGATGAAGACCAGCAATGCCGCGACCAGCAGGTAGAACACGGTCACGATGAGGAAGGACAGCCAGTCGGGCAGCCAGTGCGACAGCGCGTACGCGATCGTGAACGAGGCGAGGATCAGGCACAGGTGCGCCATGAACGCGGCGGCGGCGAACAACCCGCCGGCCGTGCCGACCCGCTTGGCGTCGAACCTGAACTCGGCCTTGGCCAGCTCGATCTCGGAACGGACCAGGGTCGAGATGTGATTGCTCGCCTGGGCGACCAGCGAGCCCAGGGATTCTTCCTCGGGAGTCTGCGGCATGAACGTCTCCTATCGAGGCCTGGTGGCCGTGTCAAACATCATCCAGCGCTTTGCCCCGGTTGCGGCCCCGTACGCGATGCTTGTGGGTCCGTACGAGGAGCGCCGCTTGCGTACCTGCTTGCGGTACCTGTGCGAGGCGGCTTCGCCGAAACGGTGCCGCCGGCCGGGAGGGCCCGCTGGTGACGGTTCTTACCCCATCGGAGACGATAACGCCGCGGACGGGGGGCCAGCTCGGCCGGGGCGGTGCCGGGGACGGGACTTGACCGAGGCGTGCCGGGAGCCGCTGGTGGCGGGACACGGCGAGGGCCGCCGATCTCGCGAAATTTCGTGATCAGCGGCCCTTTGGGGTGGTTTCGGTTAGTCCTCGGCCTTGGCGCTGGGCAGCTTCTCGGAGATGAGGTTCATCACCGTGCTGTCGGCCAGCGTGGTGACGTCGCCGATGCTGCGGTTCTCGGCCACGTCACGCAGCAGGCGCCGCATGATCTTGCCGGACCGGGTCTTCGGCAGCTCGGGCACCACCAGGATCTGACGCGGCTTGGCGATCGGGCCGAGCGTCTTGGCCACGTGGTTGCGCAGTTCGGCGGCGATGTCGTCGCTCTCCTCCGCGCCGCCCCGCAGGATCACGAACGACACGATGGCCTGCCCCGTCACCGGATCGGTCGCGCCCACCACGGCAGCCTCGGCCACCTTCGGGTGGCTGACCAGCGCGCTCTCCACCTCGGTGGTGGAGATGTTGTGGCCGGAGATCAGCATGACGTCGTCGACCCGGCCGAGCAGCCACAGGTCGCCGTCCTCGTCCTTCTTCGCGCCGTCGCCGGGGAAGTACATGCCCTCGAACCGGCTCCAGTACGTGTCGATGTAGCGCTGGTCGTCGCCCCAGATCGTGCGCAGCATCGACGGCCACGGCTCACGCACCACGAGGAACCCGCCGCCGCCGTTCGGGACGCTGTTGCCCTGGTCGTCCACCACGTCCGCGACGACGCCCGGCAGCGGGCGCATCGCGGCGCCCGGCTTGCCGTGGGTCACGCCGGGAAGCGGGCTGATCATGATGGCGCCGGTCTCGGTCTGCCACCACGTGTCGACCACCGGGCAACGGTCGTGTCCGATGTGCTCGCGGTACCAGACGTACGCCTCGGGGTTGATCGGCTCCCCGACGGAGCCGAGGATCCGCAGGCTGGACATGTCGAACTTGGCGGGGATGTCGTCCCCCCACTTCATGAACGTCCGGATCGCCGTCGGAGCGGTGTAGAGCAGCGTGACCTTGTACTTCTGGACGATCTCCCAGAACCGGCCCCGGTGCGGGGTGTCGGGGGTGCCCTCGTAGATCACGCTGGTGGCGCCGTTGGCCAGCGGGCCGTACACGATGTAGGAGTGCCCGGTGACCCAGCCGATGTCGGCGGTGCACCAGTAGATGTCGCTCTCGCGCTTGAGGTCGAACACCGCATCGTGCGTCCAGGCGGTCTGCGTCAGGTATCCGCCCGTGGTGTGCAGGATGCCCTTCGGCTTACCGGTCGTGCCGCTGGTGTAGAGGATGTAGAGCGGGTGCTCGGAGTCGTGCGCCTCCGGGGCGTGCTGGTCGCTCTGCCGGTCCACCACGTCGTGCCACCACACGTCGCGCTCGTTGACGGCGACCTCCTGGCCCGTGCGGCGTACGACCAGGACGTGCTCCACCTGCGGGCACTCGGCGACGGCCTCGTCCACGGTCGGCTTCAGCGCGCTCGGCGCGCCACGGCGGTAGCCGCCGTCGGAGGTGATGACCAGCTTGGCGTCGGCGTCGTCGATGCGGCTCTTCAGCGCCGTGGCGGAGAAGCCGCCGAACACCACCGAGTGGACCGCGCCGATCCGCGCGCACGCGAGCATCGCGATCGGCAGCTCGGGGATCATCGGCATGTAGATCGCCACCCGGTCGCCCTTGCCCACGCCCAGCTCCAGCAGCGCGTTGGCGGCCTTGGAGACCTCCCGCTGCAGGTCGGCGTAGGTCAGGACACGGGTGTCGCCCTCGGGCTCGCCCTCCCAGTAGTAGGCGACCTTGTCGCCGCGGCCCTCCTCCACGTGGCGGTCCACGCAGTTGTAGGCGACGTTCAGCTCACCGCCGATGAACCACTTGGCGAACGGCGGGTTCCACTCCAGCGTGGTGTCCCAGCGCTTGGCCCAGGTCAGCCTGTCGGCGGCGCCCTCCCAGAAGGCAAGGCGGTCGGCGGCGGCCTCGCCGTACGCGGCCTCGGTCACGTTCGCGGCGGCCGCCAGGTCGGCTGGGGGCGCGAACCGGCGGTTCTCCTGCAGGAGGTTCGACAGCGCCTGGGGCTCGGTGCCAGGGGTCTCCGGGGCCACCTCGTGCTCCTTCTATGGCCAGGTTGTTAGGTCGTGTCCCACTTCACCAGCTCACGGGGTGCGCACACAAGAGGTCTAGACAGGTCTGTACCAAGAGGCGTAGACCGGGGCGTGATTATCGGAAATGCATGGCAAAAGCTATTGAAACGTTGCCACTTCGAAATGGAACAAAGCTGGAACGAGCCAAAATGGCGGAGCTTTATGGGCCCCCTCCGCCGGGCCGTGCAGTCCGGCGCCGTATTCCAGGGGGTTGGCCCGTGGACCAGGTAGTACTCACGGGTAAGGTCGGGTTCCGTGAGTGACCCACTGGCCGTCATAGCGCGGCTCCCCGGCGTCCCCGAGGCGGTGGAGGAGGCCCGGCGGGCCGTCGACCTGCTGTACCGGCACCGCGTCCTGCGCCGTGCCAGTCCGACGGTGTCCGCGGAGTCGTCGCTGCGCGGCGCGCGGGCCTCGGCGGCCATCGAGGGCGTGGACGTGCCGCTCGACGTGCTGCGCCGGGACCAGGCGCACGACCCGGTCGTGCAGGGGGCGCTGCGCGCGTCGGCCGAGCTGGGGCGGCTCGGCCCGACCTGGCGGAAGGCGCCGCGGCAGGTCCTGGCCCGGCTGCACACGGTGGCCGCCGCCGGCCTGGCCGACGCCGCCGGCCTGGGCCGGCCACGCACCGAGGCCCCCGACTCCCCGCGTACAGGGCGGGCGGCCGATGAGCCGGGCGATCCGCTCGGCCTCGGCCCCGCTCCGGACGCCAAGGACACCGGCGCCCGGATGGAGGGCCTGTTCGAGCTGCTGGCGACGCCCACGAAGGCGCCCGCGATCGTCCTGGCGGCCGTGGTGCACGCCGAACTGGCCGTGCTGCGCCCGTTCGGCACGGCGGACGGCGTGGTGGCGCGCGCCGCGGAGCGGCTGACGCTGGTGGAGTACGGCCTGGACCCGAAGTCGCTGGCGGCCGTCGAGGTGGGGCACCTGGAGCTGCCGTACGGGGAGGGGCTGCGCGCCTACCTGACGGGGACGAGCGAAGGGGTGGCGCAATGGGTACGACAGTGTGCCTCCGCGGTGACCCTTGGCGTACGGGAGGCGACCGCGATCTGCGAGGCGCTCCAGCGCGGCTGACGCGGTGCGTGACCGTGGGAATCGCGTGCGTATTCGGCGGTCGCGATCTTGGTGAGCCCGCTGGGCGGCCGGCGATGACCCGCCCGTGTACGCCCTGTGATGCCGGCCCGCAAGAGATCGCCGGCCTGCACGCCCGCACTCACTGACCGTGACCTGCATCATTGACCGTGACCTGCGCGACTGACCGTTGCCTGCACGGTGACTGTGGCCCGCGCATGTGACCTTGGCCCGCGCGAGTCGCCCTTGGCCCCCGCGAGTGACCGGGAGATGGTTGCGAGGTACCGGCCGCCCGATCGGCCCTCCCCTGTCCTCGGCGGCGGCCATCGACTGGCCTGCACCGGCGTGGAACATAGCGGACGGCGTCTCAGGAATGAGACGCCGTCTGCCGGTACGTCACGCTGGGTTACCAAGCGTGCACCTCTATTCGTCGGATCGGGTCAAGCCCGTCTCGACGCGCCTCCCGCGGCTGGTCGCGCGTGGGTGCCCAGATGACGCACCCGGACAAGTGGTCCGTGTCACCTTTGTACGTCGGATCCGCCCTGATGGGAACCCCTTGGAACAAGAGCTTTGCCAAGTCCGTGAAGCCCCTTCCGAGGGAGCGATCATACCTGCCGGTTACCAATCCGTGACGATCACGTAGAGTGATCGTCTTTATGTGATCGTTATGCTGGATGGAAAAAAACTTGGCGAAAATGCGAGATTGCTCCTCGACGTAACTCGCGTTGATCGGGCAGCATACGGAGGTATCGCAGAAACTGGAGTGAGTGTGCACGGGATTGCTTTGCGAGTCCCTTGCCATGCTCCGGTCATGTGATGAAAGCTTTCTTCTGAAACGGGACCGGCTCTACCCCCCCGGAGCCGGACCGATCAGGCGACCCCCGCTCTCCCCCCCGGCGGGGGTCGCCCCTTTTCCCGACGCCCACCCCCATCCCGGGGGTACGCCTGCCCGGCAAGCGCCCACCCCCTTGTGACCGGTCGCCTGGGTCTGACGGGTCGCCCGCGCGCTGACGGCCAGTAGCCGACAACCAGCCTCCCTGCTAGTCCCGCGCCCGCGCTCGCCTGGCGTCATCCGTCGGCGCCTGACTCCTGCGTTATCCACAGGCGGCATCCCCTCAACGCCACCATCCACAGAACCGCGTTCGCCCCCCACCACCCACCACCCCTCCCCGCCAGGGTGGACCTCCCGACCCCAGGGAGGCCCCGATGCACCGCCCACTGGTCATCACCGAGGACCGCGACCTCCTCGACGACCTCGTCCGCATAGCCGCCGCGGCCGGCGCGCAACTGGACGTCGCCCATGCCCCCGCCCACGCCCGTCCGCTCTGGAACCCCGCACCGCTGGTGATCGTGGGAGACGACCTGGCCGACGCGGTGGCCGCCGCCTCGCCACCCGCCAGAGATCGCGTGCTGCTGGTCGTCCAGGAACCCGGCGACCCGGACAACTGGCGCAAGTGTGTAGCGGTGGGCGCCCAGGCGGTCGTCGCCCTGCCTGCGGGCGAGCGCCGCCTGGTGGAGGAGCTCGCCGACGCCATGGAACCGGAGCCGCGCGCCGGAAGCGTCCTGTGCGTGATCGGTGGCCGGGGAGGCGCGGGGGCGAGCCTCCTGGCCTCCTGCCTGGCGCTCAGAGCTTCCCAGGAAAGGCTGCGCACGCTTCTGGTCGACGCCGACCCCCTGGGCGGCGGCATAGACGCCCTGATCGGCCATGAGGAGGCGCGAGGCGCCCGGTGGGCCGACCTCGTGGCACGGGAAGGCCGGGTGAGCTCGACGGCGCTTCAGGCGGCGCTTCCGGCGTTCGGAGAGCTCAGCGTGCTCTCCTTCCCCCGCGACGAGGTACGGCGCATCCCGGCCCAGGCGATGCGCTCCGTCCTCGAAGCCGGCCACCGAGGCTTCGACCTCGTCGTCGTGGACCTGCCCCGCCACGTGGACCAGGCAGCCGCCGAGGCCCTGGCCAGGGCGAGCGCCACCCTCTTAGTGGTCACGGCAGATGTCAGAGGTGTCCTCGCCGCCGCCCGGGTGCTTGAGGAGACCGCGCACCACACCGCCGACGTCCGCGCCGTGGTCCGCCCAGGAGTGCTGGAGGACGAGGTCATCACCACCTCGCTCCACATCCCCGTCGCGGGCCGCCTCCCCGACCAGCCCCGCCTCACCGCCACTCTCAACCACGGCGAGCTCCCGAAACTCGGCCCACGCACGCCCTTGGGCGCCGCGTGCGCCTCCCTCCTCCACAAGCTCCTCCCCGCGTGAGCCACGCACCTGACACCGCGACCCGTACGCCCATCTCTCCCACGCCTCCTTCCCGCATGATCCACACGCGCGGCACAGCGCGGCAGGGCCCAGTCGGAGCCGGAGGCGCAGAGCCACAGCGCGAAGAGGCGAAGCGCAAAGCACAGAGCCGTAACGCACGTACACAAGATCACAACACACGAGCACCAGTCCCAGCTCCCAGCGCACGAGCCTGGGGCGCACCAGCACGAAGGCGCACGAGCACGCAGGCGTACCAGCGCAGAGACGCACGACCCCAGAACGCCAGATCACGACCCCAGAACAGAACAGTTCACCACCCCAGAACAGAACAGAAGAGATGTACATCTCAGTCAGAAAGGAACCCCCGGACCGATGACCGTTTCCCCTGACCTCGTAGAAGCCGTGCGGGTGCGCCTGGCGAGGGCAGGCGTCGAGCCCAGCGCCGCCCAGGTCGCCGTGGCGCTCCGGGCGGAGAGGTCCGTGTACGGCGACGCCGAGATCCTGGCGGTGGCCCGGGCGCTCTGCGCCGACCTCATCGGCGCCGGCCCGCTGGAGCCCCTGCTGGCCGAGCCAGACGTCACCGACGTCCTCGTCAACGGCCCGAGGGAGGTATGGGTCGACGCGGGCCATGGGCTGCGCCGTACCTCGGTCGCCTTCACCGACGACGGCGCCGTGCGCCGGCTGGCCCAGCGCCTGGCCGCCGCGGCGGGCCGACGACTCGACGACGCCTCTCCGTACGTGGACGCCCGGCTCGCCGGGGGCGTCCGCCTGCACGCCGTCCTGCCGCCGGTGGCTCCCGGCGGCACCTGCCTGTCACTGCGCCTGCCGCCCAAGCGCACGTTCACGCTGGCGGACCTCGTCGAGGCGGGCACCGTACCGCTCGCTGCCGTCCCCGTGCTGACGTCGATGGTGTCGGGGAGGCTCGCGTTCCTGGTGACGGGCGGCACCGGCACGGGCAAGACCACCCTGCTCTCGGCCCTGCTGTCGCTGGCCGACCCGCGCGAGCGCCTGCTCCTGGTGGAGGACTCGGCCGAGTTGCGCCCTCTGCACCCGCATGTCGTACGTCTGGAGTCCCGTCCCGCCAACCTGGAGGGAGCGGGAGGGGTGGGGCTACGCGATCTCGTACGGCAGGCGCTGCGCATGCGCCCGGACAGGGTCGTGGTGGGCGAGGTTCGAGGCGCGGAGATGGTCGACCTGCTGGCGGCGCTCAACACGGGCCACGAGGGCGGCTGCGGCACACTTCACGCCAACGCGGCGGCGGACGTGCCGCCACGGCTGGAGGCGCTCGGCTGCGCCGCCGGGCTCACGAGAGAGGCCGTCCACAGCCAGCTCGCCGCGGCGCTCGACGTCGTGGTGCACCTGACGCGCGGACGCACGGACGGCCGCCGCCGGGTGGCGGAAATCTGCCTCCTGACCCGCACGCCCACAGGCTTCGTGGAGGCCGTCCCAGCCCTGAGTTTCGATCGGCACGGCCGCTCCCACTTCGGCCCCGGCTACGACGCCCTGGCAGCAAGAACACCACCGTGACCGAGGCCACTCCCACCTGGCGCCCACAAGTGCCAGCCGCCCACGTCGCAGGCCGACAACCGTCACCCACCCCTACCCCCGTGATTCCACACCCCTCGCACGGAGTCGCGCCGCATCGCCACAGGTACGGACAGGCGTGCGCCGGTGCATGCCTCCGCCAGTGGCATGCACGAGGACGGAGAACCCAGCCGACGCGTCCAGGCACACCGCACGCCGACCATGCCGGACGCCGGCTGGCCAGGGCACACGTCCAGCACGCCTGGCCCTGCGGCACCTCGGACCCATTGGCTGAGGGTGCACGTTCGGCATACCGGGAACGTCCGGCACGCCAGACCATCTGCTGGCCAGGTGCATGCAGGGCACGTCGAGTACGTCGAGTACGTGAGGCACATCGAGCTTGCCATGCACCACCTGTGGGTCTTCTACCGGACGCTGCGCGGCGAGGTGCGGGCGCTCGACGGGGTGTCGTTCGCCGTGGCCGACGGCGAAATCCTCGGCCTGGCCGGCGAGTCCGGGTGCGGCAGACGGCGTGAGGCCCCCGACGCGATCCCCAGAACCGCGAAGCAGCCGGCGAATCAATCCCAGAAGCCCCCAAGGACGTCCCTTGAACGAGACATCCGGCAGGAAGGAAGAGGCACCCGATGATGGCTCTTACAGCCGCGATGTGCGCGACCATCGCCGTCTGGCTGTGGACGGGTCCTGAGGCCGCCGCGACCCGGCTGCGTCGTATGGTCTCGCCGACCTCGCCTGGGCGCCTGTTCCTGTGGCAGTCCGTACGACGGCTGGCGACGCGCCCGAGCCCGGCCCGGCGCGCCGACGCCTGGCGCCGGGCCACGATCGAACTGTGCCAGTCCCTGACCGCCGAGCTCACAGCAGGCCGTACCCCGGGCGAGGCCCTGACCAGAGCCCTCGAAGCCGTGGACTTCCCCGACGCGGACGCACTGCGGCCCGTCGTCGCAGCGGCCCGAGACGGCGGAGACGTGGCGAGCGCCCTCACCTCAGCTGCGCCGGCCATAGGAGGCGAGGGACTGCGCCGCTTGGCCGCGTGCTGGGAGGTCAGCGTGACGGCGGGAGCCGGTCTGGCAGCGCTGGTTGACCGGGTCGGAAGCACGTTACGCACCGCCCAGGCTCACAGGCAGGACGTCGCCGCCCAACTCGCCGGCCCCCGCACCACCGCGAGGATGCTCGCCGCTCTGCCGGCCCTTGGCATCCTCATGGCCGCGGGCCTGGACATGCAGCCGTTGGATTTCCTGTTCGGCAGCGTTCCCGGCCTGGCCTGCCTCGTGGCCGGCATCACCCTGGACGTCTGCGGCCTGTGGTGGACCCACCGCATGGCCGTACGAGCTCAAGCGTCATGACCAGGGCGGTCCGTACCAGTAGACGAGCCGACGTCCCTCCCTCATCAACATTGATGAGCACCAGCCAGAGGAATACACACCCGTCTACATACCTGAGCCCCGCGGCAACCACAGACCCCCGGCGTCAGCCCGACTCCACCTGTGCTGATGGATGTAGCTCAGCCTCACCACCGCACCGGCGACGTACTTGCCGCCATGACGCCACACCACCATCTACATAACCCGCCCCATGGCGCCCGCGAACTATGCACTCCATGTCTGCGGACTATGTACTCCAACCGTGTGCGACGCGGACCCCAACATCCACACCGCGACCAACGCGTCGCGAACACCAGCACCCTGAGAGAAGCGCCACTGAGGTAGCGACGTGAACCTGAGCCCTCACCGGCCACATGAACAATCTCGCAGCGACTCCAAGACCATCCCTGTCCAAAGAACGCGGACTCACGCAGCGAGGCGAACACGCCAGCACCCGTACACCCACGACTGCCCATCAACACCCGCTCCGACCGAATCGGACCTGCGAATGCTGCCCCTCCTATCCGCTCTGTGCGTCGGCCTGGCCGTGTGGCTGTACATCTCCCCAACGACCCCCGCTGAGCGGCTGGCCCAACTACGCCCATCACCCGGAACCGCTCCCGAAGCCGACAAGCCAGCGCCGCAGAAAGCGACCCTGACTCCCCACAAAAGGAACGATGCGCCCCAAAGGCTCAACACGGATTCGCTCTACCCCGAAGATCCGTTACCCCTTCCCGATTGGTTGGCTACACCCTCCGGCCCCACTTCACGACATCCAGACCGCCGCGCCGTGATCATCAGCCTGGCCGCAGGCGTCATGACCGCCCTCATGATCGGCGGCGCCCCAGGAGTCGCAGCCGGCCTGCTGGCCATCCCTGTAGTCGGCGTCGCGTTGCACCGCAGACAGGACCCCGCGACCCGACGCGCTCACGAGCAGATCATCGCCGATCTGCCGTTCGCCGCAGACCTGATGGCCGCCTGCCTCATCGGTGGCCGCCCCGTCGGCGCGGCCACCGAGATCGCCGCCAACGCGGTGGCAGGCCCACTCGGTCAACGCCTCACCTGGGTCAGTACACAACTCCGGCTCGGCGCCGACCCCGAGCCGACCTGGGCCCACCTCGCGAGGGACCCGTCAACGGGTCAGCTGGCCCGAGCCATGACCCGGGCCGCCGCGAGCGGCGCCCCCGTCGCGGACGTCCTCATGCGCGTGGCGGACGACGCTCGCGAGGCCGCCCGGGCCACCTCGGTCGCCGCTGCCCGAAGCGTCGGCGTCAAAGCGGTGGCGCCTCTCGGCCTGTGCTTCCTCCCAGCATTCGTCCTGCTCGGCATCATCCCGGTTGTGGCCGGCCTGGCATCCACGATCGTTCTCCCCTGACCCG
This sequence comes from Nonomuraea sp. NPDC050691, assembly GCF_040654455.1. NCBI lineage: Bacteria > Bacillati > Actinomycetota > Actinomycetes > Streptosporangiales > Streptosporangiaceae > Nonomuraea > Nonomuraea sp. NPDC050691. The sequence continues at coordinate 11,380 of NZ_JBFAIA010000050.1, read as the reverse complement.
GGCGCCGGCCGTCGCGACACTGGGGCGTCGCCTCACCGGACATGGGCACCGTGCGTCCGCGTCAGTCATGTCGATCGTGTCAGTCCGCCCCGATACCCACGTGTCGGCTGTCGGGCGCTTGCCAGTCACATGGGGACACGGTCACTCCACCAGACATCTGTATTGCGCACATGCCGCAGGCCCACACACTCTCCCGCAGTCCCGCAGTGAGTCCCGCAGTCCCGCAGTCCCGCAGCGCGTAAGGCCTCCCATCATGCCTTCCACCTCGGAGACTTCGGCACAGATATCCACAGCCAAATCCCCTTCGCTTCCCCCATCCACAGAACGCCATTCGGCGGATCGCCCACCCACCCATCCCCGCGACGCTTGGACCGCAACGCCGGGCCCACCCCGGCACCGAGCCACCTGGAGGCATGATGTGCGACCCCATCACCCCGCGAGAGACCTTCGCTCCGGTCCCCGAGGAGCCGACGACCGCCTCTCAAATGGCCGCCGAAGGGCGCCGCCGTGCGAGGCGCCGGCTCGCCGCGTGGGCGCACTACGCGGTGGCCAACCGCGATCGGGGCATGTCCACAGCCGAGTACGCCGTCGGCACCATCGCCGCCTGTGCCTTCGCGGCGCTGCTGTTCAAGGTGGTCAGCAGCCCTGAGGTGCAGGAGATGCTCTCGTCGCTCATCGACCGCGCGCTCAAGACGGGCACGTGACCCTGCCCCAATCGTCTGCCGCGCGGCGATTCACGCGATCGAGGTCCAGGGGGTCGGTAACCGCCGAGACGGCGGCAGTCCTACCCGCTCTGATGGTCGTGCTGGCCGCAGCGCTTTGGGCGATCCAGGCCGTGGAAACGCAGCTGGAGTGCGTGGACGCGGCCCGTGTGGGAGCGCGGGCAGCCGCTCGAGGGGAGCCTGTGGACGAAGTGCGCGAGGTGGTCCGCTCGGCGACCCGGCCGGATGCCCGCGTGGAGGTGATCCGAGGTCCGGAGCGTACGCACGTGAAGGTCGCAGTGGACGTACGGCCTGCTTGGGGTGCGGCCTTCCCGCCAGTACAGGTGTCGGCCACCGCCTCCGCGGTCACCGAAAACTGAAGAGGACGAGCCTCGGCGCGGTGGTGGCGGCCCACCTAAAAACCGGCGCCAATACCACCTACAAAGGGCGAAACTCGCCTACAAGCAGCGGAGACAGACGAGAACCGGCGGGGAACTCGCCAACAACTATCGATCACCGCAGCCACCACCGCTCCAACTCCCAATCCAGCCCTTCACGCCACCACACCGAGAACAACAAGCACCTCATCCACCCGAGTGCTGCTGAGAGTGATCAACACAGCCCGACAAGCCACAACAGTGAAGCCCGACAAGCCACAACAGTGAATGGTTGGTCAGTGCGGGTCTGAAGCTGAGAGCCGCACCGTCGACGCATGGGAGTCAAGGGGCGCGGTGTCGATGCGTGGAAGACAAGAGACACGGTGTGGACGCATGGGAGTCAAGAAACGCACCGCCAACACATGGAAGACAGCCAACACATGGAAGACAAAGGCGCAGTGCCGACGCATGGGAGAAAGGCGTGATGTGTCCCCCCTAGATCAGCGAATCGGTGGACGAGACCGAGGCTCGGCGACCTTGTGGGGTGTCGCGCTCATGGGGATCCTGATGTCGGTCGCCATGGCGTTCGCCGCTGCGGCGTCCGCACGAGTTGCCCGCCATAGGGTGAACGCCGCTGCGGATCTGAGCGCCCTGGCCGCGGCCGAGCTGGTGATCGCGGACCCCGGCGAGGCGTGCCGGCGGGCGGCCGTCGTGGCCGCGGAGAACGGCGCAAAGCTAATCAAATGCCAGATGAACGATGAGACAGCCGATGTATGGACATCCCTGACGGCTCGACTGCCATTCGTGGGGCAACGTTCGTTGACGGGCCGCTCGCGCGCCGGTCCGGGCCGTCAGGAGCAACCTATCGATCATGCAGAGTCGCCAAGCGTGCTGGATCGTCCTAGATCGCCGGACGAAGCGGACGATCCCTCAATGACGCGAGACCGACCAACCATGGACGAGGTCCCTGAGCCATGGGCGCACCGGTGAAAGTGTCCAGGCCCTCGCGATCGTGGTTCATGCCTCGCGACCGTGGGTCAAGGCCCTCGCGATCGTGGTTCATGCCGCGCGACCGTGGTCCAGGTCCTCACGACCGTGGTCCAGGTCCTCACGACCGTGGGGGTGAACCGCCGACCATCCAACCCGACACGAGCAGCGATCCTCAGCAAACCATCCGAGCCGGCCTGGGCAGAGGCCGACTACTGACAAGCCCGCCTTCTCTGTCCGAAGATCGGCCTCCGGCCGCCCGCCTCAACTTGAGCAGTGCTCGACCATCGCCACCGGCTTCAACCTGAGCAGCGATCCACCACGCGCCAAGGCCGCTATTCCAAGCGGTCACCGCTCACTCAGCATCCACAGGAATGGTTCCCCGACCATTCACGCCAAGCGACCTCAAGCCACGTCAAGCCTGAGGAAGCCCGACCAGCGATAACCCATGCCCAACCCCTGCGGAGGTCGCCCACAGACTGGTCCGCCTCAGCGCGAGTGGTGACCGCGCCCCACCAACGATCATCCCATAGGCGACCCTGCGCCGCTCGCAATCCTGCACCGCACTCAAGCCGGCCCGGCACTCAACCCAATTCGGCGCCCAGGAGGGTGTTCAGGAGGCGGATGGCGCCGCGCTTGTCCAGTGGTTCGTTGCCGTTGCCGCACTTGGGGGACTGGATGCAGGAAGGACAACCGCGTTCGCACTCGCAGGAGGCGATGGCCTCGCGCGTTGCCGTCAACCAGTCGGCCGCGCGGGCGTACCCGCGCTCGGCAAAGCCTGCCCCTCCCTCATGTCCGTCGTACACGAACACAGTGAGCAAGCCCGTGTCGGCGTGCAACTCGGTGGAGACGCCACCGATGTCCCAGCGGTCGCAGGTGGCGAAGAGGGGCAGCAGGCCGATGGAGGCGTGCTCGGCGGCGTGGGCGGCGCCGCCGAGGTCGATACCGTCCTCGGCGAGCGGTACGAGTTCCGAGGCGGGAAGCGTCCACCAGACGGCCCGGGTGCGGAGCGTACGTGGCGGGAGGTCGAGGGGCTCGTCGCCGAGCGTCTCACCCGACTGGAGACGTCGTTTGAGGTACGAGACGACCTGGCGGGTCACCTCGACCTCGCCGAAATGCAGCTGGCCGCGCCCCAGAGCTTGTGAGCGGAGGGAGGACAGCACGGAGATGTCAGTGACATCCCGGGCGAACGTCGCATAGTCCGGCTCGCTGCTACTGACCAGCGCGACCCCGGCTTCCAGATCGAGTTGTTCGACCAGAAAGGTCTCGCCTTGGTGCAGATACACAGCGCCCGTGTGGACCGTCGTGTGCGCCGACGGTTCGTCGACGCTGCCCAGGAGCCGGCCGGTGGACGCCTCGACCACCTGAATCGGAGCGCCGCCCGCGCCTCTGATGTCGGCGAGGTCGGTGGCCCTCTCGCGCCGGGTCCAGAACCAGCCTGTGGGACGCCGCCGCAGCAGGCCCTGGGCCGCCAGGTCGTCGAGAAGTTCCGGTGCCGTGGGGCCGAAGATGGTCAGGTCGTCCTCGGTCAGCGGGATCTCCGCGGCCGCCGCGCACAGGTGCGGACCGAGAACGTACGGGTTGTCCGGGTCGAGCACGATGGCCTCGACGGGCCGGCCGAACAGCGCCTCCGGGTGGTGAACCAGGTAAGTGTCGAGCGGGTCGTCCCGGGCGATGAGGACGGCCAGCGCGTCCTGCCCGTCGCGACCGGCTCGGCCGGCCTGCTGCCAGAGGGAGGCGCGGGTGCCGGGCCACCCGGCGATCAGCACGGCGTCCAGCCCGGAGACGTCGACGCCCAGCTCGAGGGCGTTCGTCGTGGCCAGACCCATGAGAGAGCCAGAACGGAGCGCCTTCTCCAACTCCCGGCGATCCTCGGCGAGGTAACCGGCCCGGTAGGCGGCGACTCTGCCCGGAAGATCCGCCACGTCGGCGTCAACGCCGGGCGACGCGCCAGGCAGCGTGCCGGACGACACCCGAGGGGGCCCTGAGGCGGTGGATCCTTCCGCTGAACCGAGGGCGCCCGCCGGGTAGGAGAGGCCCTTCACATCTGGTGCGGGGGAATGGTGTCCCCCCGCGGTTGTCGAGCTGCCAGTGGATGCGCCGACCGCCGTCGAGCTGGCCGCCGTCGAGCCGGCTGCCGTCGAGCCAGCTGCCGTCGAGTTGGCCGTGGGCGGATTGGCTGATGTCGAACTGCGTGCGGAGGAGGCGTCCTTGGATGAGTCAGCCGCAGACGGACTGGCCGCAGACGAAGTCAGGGCGGACGAACTGGGTGCAGGCGAATTGGGTGCAGGCGAACTGGGCGCGGGTGAACTGGGTGCAGGCGAACCGGGTGCGGACGAGCTTGGCGCGGATGAGCTGGCCGCGGTCGGGCCGTCCGTCGAGGGATCGGTTGAGGAACCAGTCGAGGAACCAGTCGAGGAATCGGTCGAGGAATCGGTCGAGGAACCAGTCGAGGGGTCGGTCGAGGGATCGGTCGTGGACGACAGCGGGGCGAAGTCATCCTCTGGGGATCGCTGGTCCGGTAGCTCGTTCAGGTGCACATGAGGGTTCAGGAGGTTCTGGTGGTCATGGAGTTGTGGTGGGGTGGCTGCTCGGTGGCCGTGGGAGCCGGCGGGGCGAAGGCCGTGGCGCCCGGTGGAGAGGGAGAAGGCGACGTCGGCGAGCTTGGCGCGGGCCGACAGCGCGACCGTCTCGGCGCCGCGGCGCGAGCGGACGAAGGCGAGCGTGCGGATGTCGGCCAGCACCAGGTCCGCCAGCAGGTCGGCGGCCTCGGCTGTCGCCGTGCGGCGCACCGGGGCGCCGCCCTCGCCGCGCAGCTCCGTCAGGGGCGGCTCCCACAGGGCGAACGTGGTCGCGCCCTTGGGCGAGGCGTCCACGGTCACCTCGTCCATCTCCAGCCCCGTCAGCCGCCGGGCGAACGCCCCGGGTTCGCTGGCCGTCGCCGAGGCCAGCAGGAACACCGGACGAGAGCCGTACCGCGTGCTGACCCGGCGGAGGCGGCGCAGGATCTGGGCCACGTGCGAGCCGAACACTCCCCGGTAGCCGTGGCACTCGTCCACCACGACGAGGCTCAGCCGGCGGAAGAACGACGACCACTGCGAGTGCCGGGGAAGGATGCTCCGGTGCAGCATGTCGGGGTTCGTCAGGACATAGTTGGCGTGCTGGCGTACCCACGTTCGTTCCTCGAACGGCGTGTCACCGTCGAACGTCGCCGCCCGGACCTGCGCGATGCGCAGCTCGCGCAGCCCGCGGAGCTGGTCGGCGGCCAGCGCCTTGGTCGGCGTCAGATAGAGAACGGTGCCGCCGTCGAGACAGGAGGCCACCGCAGGAGTCAGGTACGCCAACGACTTGCCCGAGGCTGTGCCCGTGGAAATGATCACGTTTCGGCCACGATGGGCCAGGTCGGCGGCTTCGTGCTGATGGGGCCACATGCCGGTGATGCCACGGTTCGCCAAGCGCGTAACCAAGACTTCCGGCGCCCATTTCGGCCATCCCGCTTGACCGGCTTGACGTGCTGGAACATGCTCCACATGGGTGACACGCTCGTGACGTGCGGGAACGCCGAGCAGGTGCCGCAGGAGTGGACCTGGCCGGTGTGGGGAGGAAGCGGTGGAAGTCACTGTTTCCAGTCTGCATCCGTGGGCAAAGTCGTCGGGAATCGTGATTTCGTGTAGACACAAGCGAGACGCATGGTTGAATGCCGCGCGTCAGGGTCGGTCGGCCAGGGGCTATGCTCCGGACGACCAGGCTCATAAGGGTACTTTCGCAGGCGAGGCGCTGGAGGATCTGTGGATCTGAAGTTGGATCACCGCACCGAAGACGGACTCACCATCGTCGAGGTCGAGGGTGAGATCGATGTCTACACTGCGCCGAGATTGCGTGAGCTCCTCATCGATCTGGTGAACAAGGGTAACTTCCACCTTCTCGTCAACATGGAGAAGGTTGACTTCCTGGACTCGACCGGCCTTGGTGTGCTGGTCGGGGGGCTCAAGCGGGTTCGGGCGCACGACGGCTCGCTGGAGCTGGTCTGCACGCAGGAGCGTATCCTCAAGATCTTCCGGATCACCGGTCTGACGAAGGTCTTCGGGATCTACGCTTCCGTCGACGAAGCCAAGGAAGCTCACGGCAAAGACAAGTAGTCATGGCCACTGTCGAGCTGACGTTCAGTGCACTCCCCGCGCACGTGCGGACCGCCCGGCTGGTAGCCACGGCGATCGCCCGGCGCACCGGCGTGGAGGAGTCGCTGCTGGACGAGGTCAGGCTCGCCGTGGGTGAAGCATGCTCTCGGGCGGTGGAGGCCCACCGCGCCCACTGCCCGGGCGAGCCCATCCGCATCGAGCTGCGTGACGACTCCGGACGGTTCGAGGTAACAGTAAGCGACCAGGCCCCCAGCGACGAGATCAAGCCGGAGCAACCCCTGGACCTGGGGATGCTCTCCGACTCGTTCACGACGGGTTTCGGCATCGCGGTCATCGCGGGCCTGGCAGACGATGTCGAGGTATTTCCCAGTCCCAAGGGCATGCGCATCCGCATGAGCTGGCCTGCCGCCCCCAACGGCCGCCTTCCCGTGTAGATCCCCGTAGATCCCTTTCTGGTGCTTCACATGACGGCGTGATGCTTGGTGTTTCGCGTGGGCACCGATTGTGCGGTGCCCACGCGATCGCCTTTCCCGCAATGTGGCGTGGCAGCCGGCCTGCCGGGCACGTCTCGCCACCTGCGGCGCGGTCATCCAAGCCTGCGACGCGCTTGCGTGGCCGTCCGAGCCTGCAGCGCTTGCGCGGCCGTCCGAGCTTGCAGCGCTTGCGCCGCCATCCGAGCTTGCGGTACGTGGTCATCCGAGCCAGGCGGTGTTTGCATTAGATCGTCGGCCTGTCGTCCTTGAACGTCTGGCGGCCGGCGAGGGCGTGAGTGGGTTTCGCGCTTGCTGGAGTTCGGGCGCGGGCGGATTTCCGCCGTGCGCGAGGTTCCCATGCCTGGACGGGGTGCCGCCGTGCGCGAGGTCTCGCAGAGTCTGGGCGGGGTGCCGCCGTGCGCGAGGTCCCAGGGCCTGGCCGGGCGCCGCCGTGCGCGAGGTTCCCCTGCGTGGTTGGATTTCAGCCATGCCCCAGGTTCTTGGGCACGGGTGGACTTGCCCTGGCGCGAGGTTCTGGGCGCGGGCGGGCTCGGGTGTGTACGGCCTTCGGGCGTACGTGGGGTTGCGCGCTCCCACGCTCCCATCCCGTCCGTCCAGCACACCACCTAAGGGTGGGATTCGTTGGTGTGCGCATGAGAGGCCCTTGCTCACTTTTGCTCTATAGGCGACGTATGGGCAGCATGGACGTGGTTGCGGGCTGACAGGACTTTTTGGTGGGTGTGGGGGCGTAGGGAGCGCTTGTGGGCTTGGCATCAAGGTCCCAGCTGGGGCCTACGTAGGTGGGCCGACGCTGGCGTGTGGGTGTGTGTGGACGGGACTCTGCTAGCTCTGTGACTGGCCCGTCTCATGACGAGCCAGCTTTCAGGCACAGCACGATGGGCCCCACCCGCCGACCAGGGCTGGTCCAGGGGCACGCTCCTCGGACACCGCGGGAACGGAGGAGTTGACCTCCTAGGGCGGGATGACGATCACGTTCCGGTTTTGTCCGGTACGGCGCGTGGAGGGGTGCGTTGTAAGAGAAGAGATGGACTTGCCCGGCTGGTGGACACGTCAGGGCTTGCGACTACGGGGCGGCATAGTCGAGGGGCTGACGCCCTGACATGTTCTGTGCCGCGCTCCCGGCAGAGATGGCGTAGGCGGTTGATCGTAGGGCGGCCCGCGCGGGGGCGCCCCTGGTGCTGGCGGCCGGTCTGGGTGAACGCGACGATGAGCTGGCATATGCCGTAGGCGGCCGCCATGATCTCGGCGCTGAACGCCACGGTGCCTCCGCCTCTGATGGCGTCGGGCACGAGGGTGGCCGGGTCTGCCGAGCGCGGCGGATGCAGGTCGACCTCGACCTGAAGCGGCTGGGACACGGAAACCGGACGATTGCCGGCGTGCAGTGCGGGCGTATCGCCTGGCATCGCTCTTGACGCCCTCTCGGATGGTCGACTACGAGCCTGCCCCCGGCCCGTCCTGTTCTTCCCGCCCTCCTTGGTGCGCCGACATCGGAGACTCGGCCGTTGACGGGAGGGCTGTGGCGATGCAGTCGAGGACGCGCTTCAGCCCGTGCCGGAACTGGTCCTCGCGGCTCAGGTGCGGCTGGCGCGCCTCCATCACGATCTTGGTGAAGATCGGGTACTCCCCGCTCTTCACCAGCCGGTCGACGTACGGGTAGCTCCGCTTCATCCACTCTGACTCGCTGAGCCCGCTGCGGCGGAATTCCTCGGCCGAGCTGATCTCCTCGCGGACAGTGCCTTCGACGTGGCCGTTCAGCATGGCCACGAGGCCGAGGTTCTCGTCGATGGGGACGAAGACGTCGAGCACTCCCATCAGCCGTTCGACCAAGAGCAGTTGGTTGGGGCCGAAGCTGGGGAGTGACCGCTGCACGGCGGCGATCCAAGGGTGCCTCAGCCACATGGCCCGCAGCCCTTCGGCGTAGCGGGTCAGGTCGGCGCGCCAGTCGCCCGAGGGCATGTCCGTGACGTCGATCTCGCCCATCACCTGGTCGGCCATGAGCTCAATCAGGTTGTCGCGGCTTGGGACGTACCGGTAGAGGGACATCGCGCCGGCGCCGATCTCGGCGGCGATCCGCCGCATGGTGGCGGACTCCAGTCCCTCGGCGTCGGCGATCCGGATCGCCGCCTCGGTGATCTGCGCGCGACTGTAGGTGGGCTTCGGCCCGTAGGCCGGGCGTTCGGGCCGCATCCAGATGTTCACGTACTCGGCGTCGGTCACCGCTTCACTCCCTTGGTTGCGTACATAGTACCCAGTCGCTTACTCTTCCCGAGACCGCGTACAACGTACTCAATGGAGTGGTCATGACGGATCCGATCGTGGTCGCCGAGGGGCTGCACAAGTCCTTCCGCGACACCCACGCCCTGCGGGGCCTGAACTTGAGCGTCCCGCCGGGAACGGTCTGCGGCGTGCTGGGGCCGAACGGCGCGGGGAAGACGACCGCTGTGCGCATCCTGGCGACCTTGTCCGATCCCGACGCCGGGCACGCCCGCATCGCCGGATACGACGTCGTCCGCGACGCCGGCGAGGTGCGGGCCAGGATCGGGCTCGCGGGCCAGTACGCCGCCGTGGACGAGAAGCTCACCGGCCGTGGCAACCTGCGCATGTTCGGTCGTCTCTACCACCTGTCCCGGCGCCAGGCGCACCAGCGGGCCGACGAGCTCCTCGAACGCTTCGGCCTGATGGACGCCGCCGATCGCCCGGTCATCGGCTACTCCGGCGGCATGCGCCGCCGACTCGATCTGATCACCTGCCTCATCCTGCGCCCCGACGTGCTCTTCCTGGACGAGCCCACCACCGGCCTGGACCCGCGCAGCCGCGGCGAGATCTGGGACAGCATCCGCGAGCTGGTGACGGACGGCACCACGGTCCTGCTCACCACTCAGTACCTGGACGAGGCCGACCGCCTGGCCGACGCCATCGCCGTCATCGACCACGGGCAGGTGATCGCCACCGGCACGCCCGACGAGCTGAAGGCCACGATCGGCGACCGCCTCGACGTCACCCTCGAAGACCCCGCCGCGCTGCCTGCGGCGGCGACCGTCCTGAACACCCTGGCCGGCACCGAACCCACGACGACCGACGCCGACCGGCTCAGCGTCGCCCTGCCTGCCACCGGCCTCCGGCTCGCCGACATCGTGCGCGAGCTCGACCACGCTGGAGTCGCCGCCGCCGATGTGAGCCTGCGCCGCCCCACCCTCGACGAGGTGTTCCTGCGCCTCACCAACCGCATGGAGCCTGTCCGATGACCGCCCTCACCTCACCACTGGGCCGCCTGCGCTGGACACTCACCGACGGCCTGACCCTGGTCGGCCGCGAACTGGGCCGGCTGCGGCAAGAGCCCGGACAGATCGTCGCTGCGCTGGTCTTCCCGGTCATCATGGTGGTGCTGTTCGGGTACGTCTTCGGCAGCGCGATCCAGGTGCCGAACGGCGGCGACTACCGCGAGTACCTCATGCCCGGCCTGTTCGCGATGGTGACCTTCTCCGCGTGGCTGGGGGTCATGACGCGGATGGCCACTGACGCCTCCCGCGGTGTGATGGACCGGTTCCGCTCCATGCCGATGGCGCGCTTGGCGGTGCCGTTCGGTCAGACCGGCGCCGACCTGCTGACCGGCCTGCTGATGCTGGCCATCATGGTGGGCGCGGGGCTGCTGGTGGGCTGGCAGCCGCACCGCGGCCTGATCCCCACGGCCCAGGCGTTCCTGCTGATGATCGTGCTGCGGTACGCACTGAGCTGGGTGGGCGTCTATGTGGGTCTGGCGGTGAAGAACGACCAGGTCGCCGACGCGATGGTGCCGTTGGGCCTGCCGTTCACGATGCTGTCCAACGCGTTCGTCCCGACCGACGGCATGCCGGGCTGGCTACGCTTCCTGGCCGACTGGAACCCGGTCAGCGCGCTCACCGCCGCCTCAAGGGAGCTGTTCGGCAACCCGGGTGCCCCGTCCGGAAACATGGCCTGGCCACTCACGCATCCGGTGACAGCCGTTCTGCTCTGGTCGGCCGCGCTGCTGGTGATCTTCGTCCCCCTGTCGCTCCGCGCCTATATGCGCAGAGGACGCTGAACCTCCAGGCGCTGTGTGTCGCTGCAGGTCAGGTTGCCGCCGAATGTGTCCGTGTTCGATGCTCGGCGCCCTGAACTGCGCCAACGCGGTTTCGAGAACTGGAAAGAGCTGCAGCTCTGTCCGGTCGGCATCCGGGCGCGGTGTCTTTCTGGCGTATTCCGGCCGTACCCCTTCGACAAAGGCCGCGTCGGGCTGGTCGAAGATGGTGCGCATCAACGTGGCGACGAACGGCTGGGCGGACTTGGGCACGACGGTGAGCAGGTCGCGCAGGTAGCGGGTGTGGCAGCGCTGCCAGGACGCGCCGGCCGAGGTGGCGCCGATGGCGGCGACGAGTCTGGTGCGGGCGTTGCAGATGACCAACTGCGGCAGGCCGCGGGCGAGAAGGCTGCGCAGGAACGCCAGCCAGCCCGCGCCATCCTCGGCATCGCGTCGCTCCCGAGACCGGATCGGCTCACGAGGCAGGATCTCCTCCGGAGTTGGCCTCCGGAGTTGGACTGCCTTACCGAATTGCATCGCTCAGGCAAGATTGAGGCTTTTCCAACCTGATCGCGCAGGTCAGCAGGGGCGGCGCTGGGACCGGTTGGCATGAGAAGAGGCTCCCGGTAAGACAGCAGTCGACCAA
>NZ_JBFAIA010000049.1:0-48351 GCF_040654455.1 Nonomuraea sp. NPDC050691 | reverse complement strand
GCGGCGGCCGGGCCGCGGGGGGGGGGGGGGGGGGGGGGCGCCCGCCTGGGGGGCGGCCGCCCTTCCGAGGGTGCTCACTTCTCCTGCGACAGGGCCGCGTTCATGGCCGTGGCGAGCTGCTTGGCCGCCGCCTCGACGTCCTGGCCTTCGGTGAACGCCTTGGTGATCGCGTCGGTCTCCAGGCGCGCCCAGGCGGCGGTGTTCTTCGAGACCGGGTACGGCCGGGCGTCCGGGAGCTGGTCGATGAACGCCTGGAGGTCCAGGCCGGGCATCGACTTGACCCAGGAGTCCTGGAGTCCCTCGTAGGCGGGAATCACGGCGCCGGACTCGGCCTGGATGCGGTTGGCCTGCTCCGAGCCGAGGAACTTGACGAACTCCCACGCCTCGTCGGGGTGCTTGGTCTTGGCGTAGACGACGTTGGCCAGGCCGTGGATGACGGTCGCCTTGCCCTTGGGCCCGGCGGGCAGCGGGGCGACGCCGGCCTTGAGGCCCTCGGTCTTGAAGTACTGGGCGGCGTCGTAGGAGCCGTCGTACCACATGGCGAGCTTGCCGCTCTTGAACATCTCGATGGGGTCGTTGTCGGTCATCTGCTGGACCGTCGGCGAGAGCTTCTGGTCGAGCAGGTCCTTCCAGAACTTGAGGCCCTCGATGGTGGCGGGGTCGTCGAAGCCCGACTTCTTCTTGTCGTCGGAGATCACGTAGCCGCCGGCCTGGAAGATCGTGTTGTAGTAGGCCTCCTGGGACCAGGCCATCGCGCCGATGCCGTGGACGCCCTTGGCCGGGTCGGTCAGCTTCTTGGCCGCCGCGCGGACGTCGTCCCAGGTCCAGGAGGCGTCGGGGTACTTGACCTTGGCGGCGTCGAACAGTGCCTTGTTGTACCAGAGGCCGATGGTGTCGAAGTCCTTGGGGATGCCGTACTGCTTGCCGTCGAGGGTGTAGAGGTCGACCAGCGACTTGGGGTACTTGCCGAGGTCCACCTTGTCGGCGGCGATCTTGTCGGAGAGGGGCAGGAGCGCGCCCTGGGAGGCGTACAGGCCGATGCGCGGGCCGTTCATCCAGAAGACGTCGGGGGCCGTGCCGCCGGCGGCGGCGGTCTGGAGCTTGGTCCAGTACTCCTTGTTCGGGGTGAACTGGAGCTTGACCTCGATGTTCGGGTGGCTCTTCGTGAACTCCTGCGCGATCTTGGTCATCGCCGGGCCCTGGTTCTCGTTGTCCCAGTAGGCGTAGGTCAGCGTGACCTTGCCGCCGGAGCCGTCCCCGTCGGACGAGGAGCAACCCGCGAGCCCGGCCACGAGCGCGCCGGCGCACACCAGCGCCCTGATCTTCTCTGTCATGTCGTCCCCATCTGTCCGGGTCTGTGCGTGACTGGAAGATAGCGCTCATTTATGAAAAGAACTATAGATAATCACGCATGATCAAGCAGAAGATGCGCGCAAGCGACCTCGGCGTGACAGCTTCGTGACAGAATTATCGAAACGATCTATGAAAAGAGCAGGTCGTCGGCGCGGTCCAGCGCCCACCGGACGGCGCCCAGCGTGACGCAGTCGCTGCCCAGGCCGGAGGCCACGACCCTCGGCGGGTAGTAGCACACCTCGTCGAAGTAGCGCTGGATCGGCTCGACCAGCAGGTCGCCCGCCCGGGCCAGGCGGCCCCCGACCACCACCATCTCCGGGTCGAGCGGGTTGACCAGGGTGAGCAGTCCCTCGCCCAGGTGCCGGGCGAACGCGGTGACGGCCGCCAGCGCCCGCTCGTCGCCGCCGCGCGCCCGCCCGATGGCGAAGTCGGCCGCCTGCTGGTGCGAGCGCAGCTCGCCCGGCTCGGCCTCCATCGCGTAGTCGAAGACGTGCCTGAAGGCCGACCAGTGGTCGCGGGCCTGCCGGCCGATCTCGCCGGCGGCGGCGTTGGCGCCCCGGTGCGGCCGGCCGCCGATCAGCAGGGCGAGACCCAGCCGGTGGCCGGTGAAGAGGTAGACCACGTCGTCATGGCCGCGCGCCGCGCCCCGCCAGTGCTCGGCGAGCACCGCGAGCCGCATGTCGTTCTCGACCAGCACGGGCGGCGCGAGCCGCCGCCCCAGCTCGGCGCGCAGGTCGAGGCCGGTCCATCCGGGCAGGACGGTGCTCTTGACCACGCGGCCCGCGTTGTCCACCACGCCGGTGGTGCCCACGCCGACGGCCGCCAGGCCGGCCATGGACAGCCCGGCCCGGCCGGCGACGGCGGAGACCAGGCCGGCGACGACGTCGAGGCGCTCGGCCGCGGTCATCGTCTCGTGGGTGGGCGCCTTGTGCGAGGCGACGACCTCGCCGTTGAGGTCGGCCACCATGGCGCGTACGTGGGAGGCCCCGATGCCGACCCCGGCCACGTGGCCCGCCGACGCGCGGAAGCGGAAGCGCCGGGCCGGCCGGCCGCGCTGGCGGTCGCCCTGCTCCTCTCCGCACTCCTCGGCCCAGCCCTCGGCGATCAGGTCCTCGACGATCACCTCGGCCGTCGGCCTGGAGACGCGGGCGGCCCTGGCCAGCTCGCTCAGCGTGGCCACCCCGGCCTCACGCAGGATGCGCAGCACCGCGGCGGAGTTGAGCTTGCGCAGAAGGGAGGCGTCGCCGCTCTGCTGTCGCACCGAACCTCCAGGGAAACCGTCAGATCGACATCTTACTTAACAAACTTGGTTACGTAATCACGGGGCGGCCGGGCGGGACGGGAACACGCCGGGCGGCGGCGTGAAGCGAAGCTGTGGGGGCACTTAAGAATCCCTCGATGGACATGTCCGGAGCCTGGACGGCACAGTGCGTTAGGTTCGGGATGAGGGGGAATGTGCGATGAAAGCGCTGGTCAAGGAGAGGCCCGAGGCCGGTCTCCGGCTGGTCGACGTTCCGGAGCCGACGCCGGGGCCCGGCGAGGTGCTGATCAAGGTGCTGCGTACCGGCATCTGCGGCACCGACCTCCATATCCGGAAATTTGATGACTGGGCGCGTAACACCCTGAAGCTCCCCCTCATCGTCGGGCACGAGTTCAGCGGCGAGGTCGTCGAGACCGGCCCCGGCGTGGAGAACGTCGCCGTCGGCGACCTGGTCAGCGGCGAGGGCCACATCGTGTGCGGCCGGTGCCGCAACTGCATGGCCGGCCGCCGCCACCTGTGCCGCAACACCGTCGGCCTCGGCGTCCACCGCGACGGGGCGTTCGCCGAGTACGTGACGCTCCCCGCCGAGAACGCCTGGGTCCACCGCACCCCCGTCGACCCCGACGTGGCGGCCGTCTTCGACCCGTTCGGCAACGCCGTCCACACGGCCCTGTCGTTCCCCCTCGTCGGCGAGGACGTGCTGATCACCGGCGCGGGCCCGATCGGGCTGATGGCGGCGGCCGTGGCCACCCACGTCGGCGCCCGCAACGTCGTCATCACCGACGTCAGCGACGAGCGCCTCGACCTGGCCGGCAAGCTCGGCGTCTCCCTCGCGCTGAACGTCGCGCGCGACTCCATCGCCGACGGCATGCGCCGCCTCGACATGCGCGAGGGCTTCGACGTGGGGCTGGAGATGTCCGGCAACCCGCGGGCCATGCGCGACATGATCGCGAGCATGACCCACGGCGGGAAGATCGCCATGCTCGGCCTGCCCGCGGAGGAGTTCGCGGTCGACTGGGCCACGATCGTCACCTCGATGATCACCATCAAGGGCATCTACGGCCGTGAGATGTTCGAGACCTGGTACAACATGTCGGTCCTCCTGGAGAAGGGCCTCGACCTGACCCCGGTGATCACCGACCGGTTCCCGTACCACGAGTTCGACGCCGCCTTCGACACGGCCGCCAGCGGCCGCACGGGCAAGGTCATTCTTGACTGGAGCGGAGGAGCTCGGCCGGAGAGCACAAGGGACGAGCCAACGAAGGCCGAAGCGGCCGCGACCATGAACAGGAGTCGTGCTTGATGTTCACGAACGTGCGCGAGCAGCTGCGTACGACGCTCGACGAGATCAGCGAGGCCGGGCTGCTCAAGCCCGAGCGCGTCATCAGCACCCCGCAGAGCTCCAACGTGCGCGTCGCCGGCAACGAGGTACTGAACTTCTGCGCCAACAACTACCTCGGCCTGGCCGACCACCCCGAGGTCGTCGCGGCGGCCAAGGAGGCGCTCGACCGGTGGGGCTTCGGCATGGCCTCGGTCCGGTTCATCTGCGGCACCCAGGAGGTGCACAAGGAGCTCGAAGGACGCCTGTCCGCCTTCCTCGGCATGGAGGACACCGTTCTGTACAGCTCGTGCTTCGACGCCAACGGCGGCGTGTTCGAGACGCTGCTCGACGCCCAGGACGCGGTGATCTCCGACGCGCTCAACCACGCGAGCATCATCGACGGCATCCGTCTGTCCAAGGCCCGCCGCCTGCGCTACGCCAACCGCGACATGGACGAGCTGGAGTCCCGCCTGAAGGAGGCGGCCGACGCCCGGCGCCGGCTGATCGTCACCGACGGCGTGTTCTCCATGGACGGCTACCTCGCCCCGCTGCGGGAGATCTGCGACCTGGCCGAGCGCTACGACGCCATGGTCATGGTGGACGACTCCCACGCCGTCGGCTTCGTCGGCCCGACCGGACGCGGCACACCCGAACTGCACGGCGTGACCGACCGGATCGACATCATCACCGGCACCCTCGGCAAGGCGCTCGGCGGGGCCAGCGGCGGCTACGTCGCGGCCCGCAAGGAGATCTGCGAGCTGCTGCGCCAGCGGTCCCGGCCGTACCTGTTCTCCAACTCGCTGGCCCCCGTCATCGCCTCCGCCTCGCTGCGGATCCTCGACCTGCTGGAGACCACCGGGGAGGCACGCGAGCAGCTGCGCGCCAACACGGCCCGCTTCCGCGGCGAGATGACCCGCAACGGGTTCGACATCCTGCCCGGCGACCACCCGATCGTCCCGGTCATGATCGGTGACGCGGCGAAGGCGTCGGCGATGGCCGAGCGGCTCCTCGACCTCGGCGTGTACGTCATCGGGTTCTCGTACCCGGTGGTGCCGCACGGGCAGGCCCGCATCCGCGTCCAGCTCTCGGCCGCGCACTCGGCCGAGGACGTGGACCGCGCCGTGGAGGCGTTCGTCCAGGCCCGCGGCTGACCGTCCTGGCCCGCGGCCGGCCGCCCAGGCTTGTGGCCGGGCGGGCGGCGGACCCGTCCGGCCCCGCGGCCGGGCGGGCGCCGTAGGTATCCTCACCAGCGTGATAGACACGCGCCGGCTGCGCACGCTGCGCGCGGTGGCCGACCACGGCACGGTCACCGCCGCGGCGGCCACCCTGCACCTCACCCCCTCGGCCGTGTCGCAGCAGCTCGTCGCCCTGGAGCACGAGGTCGGGCACCGGCTCTTCACCCGCGACGGCCGCGGCGTGCGGCTCACCGCCGTGGGCACGATCATGCTCAGGCACGCGGACGAGGTGCTCGCGCAGCTCGAACGCGCCGAGGCGGAGGTCGCCGCCTACGCCACCGGGGAGGCGGGCGAGGTCACCGTGGCCTGCTTCGCCACCGCGATCAGCGCCGTCCTCGCGCCCGCGGTGGCGGCGCTCCGGCTCAAGGCCCCGGGTCTGCAGGTCCGCGTCCGCGACGTGGAGGGCGACCAGGGGCTCGCCATGCTGCTCGACGAGCGCGCGGACCTGGCCGTCGTCGTGGAGTACCGCGGCTGGCCGGACGCGGCGGACCGCCGCCTGTCCCGGATCCCGCTGTACGCCGAGCCGTTCGACCTCGTCCTGCCCGACGACCACCCCCTGGCCGCGGGCCCGTCCGACGAGCCTGTGGCGCTCGCGGACCTGGACGGCGAGACCTGGATCGGCCCCCACCCCGGCAACCCGATCCGCGACGTGATCGCCTTCGCCTGCGAGCAGGCCGGCTTCACCCCC
This sequence comes from Nonomuraea sp. NPDC050691, assembly GCF_040654455.1. Lineage (NCBI taxonomy): Bacteria > Bacillati > Actinomycetota > Actinomycetes > Streptosporangiales > Streptosporangiaceae > Nonomuraea > Nonomuraea sp. NPDC050691. The sequence goes on along the minus strand of NZ_JBFAIA010000049.1, from coordinate 42,493 downwards.
GAGTTCGCCCACTGCTCCGACGACTTCCGCGCCGTGGTGGCGCTGGTGGGGGCGGGCGCCGGGATCGCGCTCGTGCCCCGGCTGGCGCTGCGCGACATGACGCTGTCGGGTGTCACGGTACGGCCGGCTCCCGGGCCTGAGCGGCGCGTCTTCGCCGCCGTACGCCGCGGCACCGCCGCTCACCCCCTCCTGCGGCAGGTGCTCGACACCCTCCGCGCCATCGCCCCGGCCTGAGGTCGCCTTCCCCCGATCCGGCGTTCTGCCGGTCTCCGCGTGACATCACGTGAAATTCCGCGCCCGCCCGCGGACACGTACGTGATCGAGACCGACAAACAGCACACCGACGAGGACGAAGTGGACGAAACCGATGACCAGTCACGGTTCGAGGCTGTGTACCGGCGCACGTACGACCAGATCCTCGGGTACGTCATGCGGCGGTGCTCCTCCCCCGAGGACGCCGCCGACATCGTGGCCGAGACGTACGTGATCGCGTGGCGGCGCGTGACGGAGATCCCGCACGGCGACACCGCCAGGCTGTGGCTCTACGGCGTGGCGCGGCGCGTCCTGGCCAACCACCGCCGCGGCGAGCGGCGCAGGGAGACGGGGCACGCCGAACTGACCGCCGAGACCCGCCGCCGCTACGCCATGTCCGCCCCCAGCAGGTACGACCACGTGGACCAGGCCATGAACGCGCTCTCCGGCGACGACCGCGAGCTGCTGGCTTTGGCCGTCTGGGAGGAGCTGGACCCCGGCCAGATCGCCGAGGTGCTCGGCTGCTCGCGCAACGCCGTCCGGATCCGGCTGCACCGCGCCCGCAGGCGCTTCGCCCGGGCCCTGGAGAAGGGCCGCCCGGCGGCCGTCCGCCCGCGACCACTGACCAACGAGGAGGCACGATGAGCAACGACCAGGTGTTCAGGGACCAGGCGAGGGTGCTGGACGCGGACCTGTCCGGCAGCGCGACCACCGCGGGGGCGGACGCGCTGCTGACCGAGATCCTCCTGCTGGAGCGGAGCCCGGCCCCGGTCGTCCGGCGGCCCCGCCGCGGGCCGGCCCCGTCCCGCCTCCTGCTGGGCCTGGCGGCCTCGGTCGTCCTGGCCGGCACCCTCGTCGTCGGGCCGTCCCTGTTCAAGGAGTCGGGGCAGGTGTACGCGAGCCAGGCCGTCACGATCGATCGCGACGGCGACGAGTACGACTTCTACATCACCGACGGCGACCCCGACCCGGCTGAGCTGCAGAAGGCGTTCCAGAAGGTCGGCCTGGACAACGTGAAGGTGGAGCTGATGCCCGTGTCGCCGCGGCAGCGCAACCCCGTCGACGGCTGGGAGCACTCGGACCCGAACGCCAAGATGACCTCCACCCTGTCCGACTGCAAGGTGCGGGTCGAGGGATGCCTGACGGCTTTCAGCATCACGGCCGACATCAAGGGACCGGCGACGCTGCGGTTGGGCCGGCCGGCCAAGCCCGGCGAGAAGTACGCCTTCCCCATCGACGCGAGCCTGGAGGGCGAGGCTCTGGCCGGGACCAAGCTCGGGGGACTCACGGTGGCCGAGGCGACGCGTGTCGTGCGCGAGCACGATCTGAAGGTGACCTACCAGCTCCGCTGGCCTCTGCACGAGGGGGTCGGATACCGGGCCGAGGAGCCGGTCCCGGCCTCCCGGGTCGATCAGGGCTGGAAGGTGGCGGAGGCGGAGAGCTACAACGACGGGGGGATCGTCCTGGGCGTCGAGCCCGGCCCCGGCGCCACCCCGCCGCCCGGCTACTGACCGTCTGACCGCATGTCCGGCCGCGCGGGGGGATCCCCTTCCCCGCGCGGCGGACGGCTTGACCCGTCACCCGATGGCGTACGCCCGGGTGACGGTCTGCGTCACCTGGTCACCCGCCGTGTCCGTGACCTTGGCGCGCAGCGAGACGAACCCGGGCGCGGCCGGGTTGGCGACCCGGGCCGTCCATCCGGAGCCGGAGCGGACCAGCCGGACCGGCCGCCAGCTCGCCCCGTCGTCGAAGGACGCCTCCACCGTGATCGACGTGGCACGCGCCGCCATGGGAGCGCCGGGGTTGCGCTGGAGGCTCACCGGCATCACGGTCGTGGACCCCGGCTTGGCGCGGTTGTGGTCGTCCAGGCCCTCGGGGGCGTAGCGGACCGCGGTCAGGGGCAGCGGCCGGGCCTTGTCCGTCCGCTCCGACCGGAAGGTCCAGGCCGCCTCGACCTTGGTCGACAGCATCGACGGCCGCTGCGCCGACGCGGTCAGCGTGTAGGTCGCCGCCTCGGCGGGCAGCCGGGCCTTCAGCAGGCACTTCTCGGGCTCAAAGGGCACGCAGCCCGTCAGGTCAGCCTCGGCCAGCACCTCGGCGCCGCGGGTCAGAGCGAGTTTCCCGGTGGTGGTGGAGTCACCGCCGTTCAGTCCGGCCCTCCCGGCGGTGAGAAGGCCGTCGGCGGTGAAACGCAGCCGGTCACCGTCGCGGTCGCCGGCCGGCGTGCCGAACGCGGGGCCGGTCACGGCGGCGTTCCACACCTCGGTGACCGGCCGCCGCCCGAGCACCGCGCTGAGGCCGGCCACCGTGTGGGTGCCGGTCTCGATCTGCGTGATCCAGGCGAAGCCGGGGGTACGGTAGTGCGTCATGGTCGCCGGCAGGTCCGTCTCGGGGCTGACGGAGATCCACACATCCGTCCAGGGGAGGCCAGGGAACTGCGGCCCCACCGACGTCCTGGCCTTGGCGGCGCCGCCCGGCGCGCGGTAGGCCGCGCTCACCTTGACCAGCTCGCGGGTCCGCGCCGTGTAGGTGGGGTCGTCCGGGATCCCGCCGACCTCGTAGTCGACGAGGTCGTAGCGGTACGGGCTCGGCTTGGCGTCCTTCTTGTGCCAGACGGTGGTGGACATGTACCGCAGGCCGGGCTGACGTACGGGGAACACGTAGTAACCCCGGCTCTTGCCGAAGGAGACCCAGGCCGTGTTCCAGGCCCCGTTGGCCAGCGTGAAGCTGATGAGGCGGTCGCGCTCGGCCGTCGGCTCGTCGAGCGTGAACTCGACCTTCTTGGCTTCACGTACGTCGAACGTCAGTTCACGGTCCGCGTTGTCGATGGTCACGGATCGGTGCCCGAGGGCGGCGTGACCACCCCAGATGTCGACGTAGAGATTCCACTCACCCTTCGGCAGCCGGACGGTGGCCTTGCCCTGGTCGTCGAAGGCCAGCAGACGCCGGTCGCCGGCCTTGTCGTAGACCTCACCCGAGACGCGGGCGTCGGGCGGGTTGCCCTCCGGGTCGACGGCCTTGACGGTGAGGTCGTAGGACTCCGGCTCGACATAGGCGCCGGCCAGGGTGCGGACCACGGTGTCACCGGATCGGGCGGTCACGACGCCGGGATAGTCGCCGGGCGCCCTGCCCTCCCCCCGGATCGTCAGCTTGACCGAAGCCTCCCCCTTCGCGGGCACCTCCAGCCTCTTGGCCCCGAGCTCCAGCACCTCGCTGTCCGCGCTGAGGTCCAGGGTGACCGGGGTGTCACCGGAGTTGGCGTATGTGACGTCCTTGGTCACCACCCGCTCGCCCGTGCCGTCCCAGGGGAACGCGGCCCAGACGTTCGGCGTCGTCACCGTGACCTGCTGGGCCAGCGTGCGGACCAGGTCGACCCGCCCGGCCCCCTGCTGATACAACATGGCGCCCTCCTGGGGCGAGGCGCCCCCGATGAGCGCCGCCTTCAGGCGCTGACCGCTCCAGTCCGGGTGTCGCTGGGCGAGGATCGCGGCGGCACCGGCCACGTGGGGCGTGGCCATCGACGTGCCGCTGTAGGCGACGTACGGACCGTCGGCCGTGCCGGCGGCGGCCGCGGCCGTGATCCCGACGCCCGGAGCGGTGACGTCCGGCTTGATCGCGTGATCGCCGCGACGGGGACCCGCGCTGGAGAAGTCCGCCATCCGGTCGTCGCGGTCGACGGCGCCGACGGTGAGAGCGGCGTCGGCGCTACCGGGGCTGCTCACCGTGCCAGGCGAGCCGTCGTTGCCCGCCGCCACGACGAAGAGGGCGCCGGTTCGCTCCGACAGCGTGGCGACCGCCTGCTCCAAGGGGTCGAGCTCCGGCGTGTCCGGGGCGCCGAGGCTGAGATTGACCACCTTGGCCTTGACCTCGACGGCGGCCCACTCCATGCCCGCCAGGATGGCCGAGTCGGCCGGACCGCGGACGCCGCCCACCTTGCCGAGCGCGATCTTCGCGTCCGGCGCGACTCCCCGGTACTTCTCCCCCGCGCCCGCGACGATCGACGCCACGTGCGTTCCGTGGCCGAGGTTGTCGCGGATGTCAGGCTCCTCGCTGAAGTTCCGCGACTGCGTGACCACGTCCTTCAGGTCCGGGTGGTCCGGGTCGTAGCCGGAGTCCAGGACCGCCACCGTGACGCCTTTGCCGGTGAAGCCCTGCTTCCACGCCTCCGTCGCGCCGATCTGCTTGACGCTCCGGTCGAGGGTGAAGGGACGCCGCCCGTCCAGCCACAGCTTCGTCCGCCCGGCGGACAGGGCCCGGGCACCGGAAGCCAGGCCCTTCCACGTCTCGGCCACGCTCGCCTTGGGCACCTGCACCGCGGCCATGCCCAGAGCGGACATCCGCCGGACCTGACGGGCGCTCCGGAGCGCGGGCACGTCCCCCTGGGGCGACTGCGTGATCAGCGGGATGTCGTTCCGCTTCGCGTCGCCGTACTCCCATTCCAGGAGCTGCGTGACGTCGAACAGCCGCTCGTCCAGAACGCCCTGGGCCACCAGCGGACGGGCGTCGGACGGATAGACGTACAGGTGGCCGTCGCGGCGCTGGGTCGTGTAACTCTCCTGCCTGCCCGGTCCCGGCTCGACGCGGTGCCCGGCGGCGGTGACGACGACCCGGTCGCCGGTGATCAGGGTCACCGTGCCGGTCGGCTCGTTCCCCGGCTGCTCGGGTCTTGCGGGTGTCGCGGATGTCGCGGCTCCTGGCGTATCGGCGGGCGTCGCGGCGGCGGACGTCGCGGGCGTCGGGGACGTCGCGGGCGTCGGGGACGTCGCGGGCGTCGCGGCGGCGGGCGCCTGGGCGGCCGTGACGCCGGCCGATCCGGCCAGGATGGCGGCCACCAGGCCCTTGCCTAACCTCATGCGCTTCCTCTCCATCGGCTGCATGAAACGGTCGCCGCCGGCGACGCTCGGGTGCGTACGGCGGCAACGCATGAGCAAATGTCCGGATGAAGCGGGGTGTTACTGAGGCTTCCGGGAAAGCAGAGACCTGCGCTTCCCGTGAAACAGAACCGCCGAGCCGGACATCTGCTGTGATGTGTCCAAACAACGGAAAGAAGGCGACATCGGGCCTCCTGCGCCGGAGCACCGCTTCGAGCGGCTCTACCTGGCGCACTATCCCGCGGTCGCCGCCTACGTCACGCGACGTACCGAGTCCACGGACGACATCGCCGACGTGATCGCCGAGACGTTCACGACCGCCTGGCGCCGGCTGGACGACATCCCGCAGGGGGACGAGGCCCGGCTGTGGCTGTACGCCGTCGCCCGGCGGGTCCTCGCCAACCACTTCCGCGCCCAGGAACGCCGCTCGGCGCTGGCCGTGCGGCTGCGCGAGGAGCTGGCCACCTGGTCCCGGCCCCCGGCGGACCGGGACGGCGACGCCACCTACCAGGCGTTCCGGCGCCTGTCACCCGACGACCGGGAGCTGCTCACCCTCGTCGGCTGGGAGGGTCTGAGCAGCGCCGAGGTCGCCAGGGTGCTCGGCTGCTCGCGCGGAGCCGCGCGCCTGCGCCTGCACCGCGCCCGCAAGCGGCTGGCCAAGGAGCTGGCCGCCGCCGACCTCGACCTCACCACCTACGGCCTGCGCGCCGTCGCACTCGCGGAAGGAAAATCATGAACACCGACGTGGACCGCGTCGTCGCCCACCTGTCCCCGGGCGCCGGGCCCGGCATGACCGAGGGGGCCCACGCGCTCATGCGCGACATCATGGCCGCCGAGCCCGGCCCCGCCAGGGCCGTCGCATCGACCGGGGCCGGCGCACCGGTCGGGCGGCGCGGGCGCCGGTCACTGGTCCTGCGCGCCGCGGTGCCGGGCGTGGCCCTGCTGGCCGCCGCGTTCCTCGGGCTGAGCTGGCTGCTGCCCGCCGGGCTCGGCCTCGGCCCGGGGACGGCCGCGGCGCTCGACATCAAGAAGGAGGACGGCTACTACGTCATCGAGGTCAAGGACCTGTACGCCGAATCGGCCACGTACGAGGCCCAGCTCCGCGACGCCGGTCTGGACGTGACCCTCAACGTCATCCCCTCGACCCCGGCGTTGGTGGGCTCGGTCTTCCCCACCTCCCTCACCGAAGACCGGTACCTCGACGCGATCAAGACCATCGACCGGCCCGGTGAATGCGACAAGATGGGCGGCTGCCCGATCGGGGTGAAGATTCCGGAGAACTTCCAGGGGCACGCCGAGATCACGATCGGCCGCGAGGCCCGGCCCGGAGAGCCGTTCCAGAACGGCACCGCGATCGACGCCCTCGGCGAGCCGCTGCACTGCCTGCCCTACATCGGCCGCACCGTGGCCGAGGTGCGCGGCATGCTGCGGGAGCGTGGGGTGACCGACCTGGTCTTCGATGACATGGACCCGGTGTCGGGGGGGACGAAGGAGTCGGTACCGGACTCGTGGCTGGTGGAGGGGGGCAGCATGCGGGAGCCGGGCAAGGCGTCCCTGAACGTCTACGAGGGTTCCGAGCCGCAGGAGCCGGGGGGCCGCCGCGGCGAGAACTGCCCGACCTCCTAGCAAGGCCGGATCGCCGATCGGCCTTGCTTCTCGGCGTACGAGTGTCGCTGCCCGCACGGGGCGCCGGTCAGCGGCACTCTCCGCTCGCCGAGGGGCTTGGCCAGCGCGGCCGGCTCGGTGAGCGTGGCGCCCGGACGGCGTCGAGCCGGTCCCGATCCGGTCGATCTGGGGCACGCCCCGCTTCTCGGCGAGCCCGGACAGCGTCAACGGGGTCACGGCGCCCCGTCACCGCGGCAGGGTCACGGTGACCTCCAGGCCGCCGTCCGGCAGGGCGCTCAGTTCCAGCGTGCCGTGGTGGGCCTCGGCGATGGCGGCGACGATCGACAGGCCGAGGCCCAGGCCGTCGCCCATGGCGCGGCGGCCGGTCTCCAGGCGTTGGAACGGTTGCAGGAGCGTGTCCACCCGCTCCGGCGGGATCACGGGGCCGCTGTTGGACACCCGCAGCACGGCCCGGCCGGCCTCCACGCCGGTGGTCACCCTGATCCAGCCGTCCGGGACGTTGTGCCGGGCGGCGTTGCCACGAGGTTGGCCACCAGCCGTTCGACCAGGGCGCGGTCACCGGCCGCCGGCGCGGGCCGCAGGTCCGCCTCCACCCGCGGACGGTGACCGGTGGCGTCCGGATCCGCCTCGACGCCCGGGCGGTGACCAGTGGCACCCGGCTCCGCCTCCGCGCCCGGGCGGGGATCGCCGGCGCCGCCGCGCTCGTCGAGGGCGTGCCGGGTGATCTCCGCCAGGTCGAGGGGCCGGCGCCGTTCCGGCCCCTGGCGACTGCGGGCCAGTGTAAGCAGCGCCTCGATCAGCCGTTCCTGGTGCTTGCCCGCGGCGAGCAGCCGTTCCACGACGGTACGCAGCGCCGGGGCGCCGGCGTCCGGGTCGGTGGTGCAGCCAGCATGCCGCGCCACCGGTTACAGCGGGGTAACCGCCGCCGTTCCGGCCCGGTAACCGGGTCACGTCTTCACTGGGTCCCACAAGTCGGGACAGGAGGAACCATCATGATCCACAACACCACGCTCCGGGTCGGGATCGTCGCCGCGGCAGTGACCGTCGTGGCGGCGGTGACGGCCTCGGCGGCGCCGGCGGGCCCCTCGGGCGGGGACGGCAAGACGTTCACCGCGTGCATGCGCGCCCACGGGCTGCCGGACTTCCCCGACACCGCGTTCTCGTCGGACAGGCTGGTCAACCTGGAGATCAAGGGCGAGGACGTCGATGTCCGGTCGGCGAGGTACGGCGCGGCGGCGGGCCTGCGCGCCGCTGCTGCCCCACGGCGCCCGGCTGCCGGGCGGCCCGGCCGCGCCCGCGGCTCCGGTCGCCCCCCGTGCGATTCTGAGCCTTTTCGCCAGGGATGTCACACCCGCCATGGGCCGGACACTGATCATCACGTGACACTCCCGTACCGGAAGGACGACGACGTGGGCCCACCCGATCCTCGCCGCCGTTTCGAGCAGATCTACACGGAGCACTACGCGGCCGTCGCCGCCTACGTGCGGCGGCGCGCCGACTCGCCGGACGACATCGCCGACCTGCTGTCGGAGACCTTCACCACCGCATGGAGGCGGCTCGGCGAGGTGCCGGCCGGCGAGCGCGCCCTGTTCTGGCTGTACGGCGTGGCCCGGCGCACCCTCGCCAACCACCGCCGCGGTGAGACCCGCAGGACGGCGCTGACCCAGCGGCTGGGCGAGGAACTGGCCGCCTGGGCCGGGACCCCGGCGGACCGGGCGCCCGGGGCGGCGCGCGCGGCCTTCCTGCGCCTGTCGGACGACGACAGGGAACTGCTGGCGCTGGCCGGCTGGGAGGGCCTCGGCAGCGTCGAGATCGCCAGGGTGCTGGGCTGCTCGCGCATCGCCGCCCGCCAGCGCCTGCACCGCGCGCGCAAGCGGCTCGCGGCCGAGCTGGCCGCCGCCGACGAGGACCTCACCCCATACGGCCCGCGGGCCGCCCGTCTCGCCAAGGAGAGCGCGTGACCACGAACCTGGACGACGTCGTCGAGCGGCTGGCGCCCGCCCCGGTGCCCGCGCCCCCGCTGACGCCGCTCGCGCGGGACCTGATGAACGAGATCATGGACGCGGCACCGGCGCCCGCCGCCCCGCCTCGGCGGAGGTGGCGCCCGCTCGTCGCCCTGCCGGTGGCCGCGGCCCTCGCGGCGGCGGCCTGGATCGTCCCGTCGGCCCTGAACAGCACACCCGCCGCCGCGCTGGACGTCAAGGAGGAGGGCGGCTACTACGTCATCGAGGTCAAGGACCTGTACGCCTCTCCGAAGGTGTACGAGAGCCAGCTCAAGAGCGTCGGCCTGAACGTGAACCTGCGCGTCGTGCCGGTCACGCCGAACGCCGAGGGTGAGCTGTCCATGGACACGCCCGGCTGGCAGCCGATGACCCCGTTCCCGCACCGGGACAAGATCGTGAGCATCGACCGGCCCGAGGGCTGCGTCGGCATCGGCCGCACCTGCCCGATCGGCCTCAAGATCGACAAGAGCTTCACCGGCTCGGCCGACGTGCGGCTCGGCCGCGCGGGCCGTCCCGGCGAGGAGTACCAGATCATCGGCTCCATCACCGCTGCCCGTGAGCCGATGAACTGCGTGCCCTTCTACAACCGGCCCGTGGGCGAGGTGCGGGCCGAGCTCCAGAGGCGAGGCGTGGTCGTCGACGAGTACGTCGTCCACAAGCCCGGCCGGAGAGGCAAGGACTCGCAGGCCACGACGAGCGTCCCGGACTCCATGTACGTGCACTGGGGCAGCCTGAGCAGCTACGGCCACGCCACCCTGGTGGTCGGCGAGGAGCCGTTGGCCGGCGCCCTGGTGAAGAAGCTGCTCGGGATCGATGGATGCCCGACGTCATGAACGCGGGCGTGACGCGGGCCACCGGGTCATAGGGACATCCCTTCGTCACCGAGGCGCGCCCGAGGGCCGGGCTCCCGCGCTCAGGGGCGCGCGGGATCCACGTGCGCCGGGCGGCCGTCGGCTTGATCCAGGCGATCACCCGCTCGCGGGCGGTGGTCCGACCGTCCATCCCGGGGCCCGGCACGCCACCTCCCGGCGTGCCCGGTTCCGGGATCAGGCCCGGGCCCGCTCGACGGCGTCGCGGAAGCGGGCGTACGCGTCGATCTCCGCCTCCACGGGGCGGAGCACGTACTCGGCGCCGACCTCGCCGACGGCGGCGCGCATGGCCTTGGCCGTACGGCGGGCACGACGCCGGCCGCCCAGCCAGGCCGCCAGCCGGGACAGCAACGCCACCAGCACCCCCGCCAGCGCTCCCCCGGCGAGCAGCACGGTCGGCCACGGCACCACCCCGAGCGTGGGCACCGGCAGCTCAGGCAGCCGCAGGTAGTCCAGCCCGAACAGCACGCCGAGCCAGAGAGCGCCCACCACCATCGTGGCGAACACCAGCCACTGCACCGCCCCGACGGCCTTCCACCAGCGGGGCGGCCGGGCCGCCTGGACGGACGTCCGCCCCACGGCCCGGTCCACGGCATCGGTCAGCTCGCCGGAGCGCGCCCGCGCCGCCCGCCGCACGGCCGCCTCCCAGGGGCCGGGCAGCCCGGTCGCGGCGACCTCGCCGACGTCGCGGATCGCGGTCTCGACCCGCGCCTTCTGCACGGCCGAGGCCGCGGGCAGGGACGTACGGCCCACGATCTCCTGGCTCTCGCCGCGCAGGGCGGGTGTTCCGGCGGCGGGTGTCCCGCCTCGCGCGGCGGGCGTTCCGGCGGCGGGCGTCCTGCCTCGCGCGGCGATCGCGCCTCCTGCGCCCGCGATGGCGCCGCTCGTGCCGTTCCGTGTGCCGCCGGTTGTGCCGTTCCGTGTGCCGGTGCTCACGCCCATGCCGAGGCGGAGGCGGCGCAGGGGGTCGGGTCTGAGACGGCGGATCCACCGGGTGACCGGCCAGCCGGTGGCGACCACGGCGCGGTGCCGGTGTCCCTTCGCCACGGCCTCCAGGACGAGCGGAACCCCGGCCGCCTCCTCCAGCGCCGGCGTGAGCCTCCGCCCCAGCCGCGCCGTGACGTCTCCGGCCGGGCCCACCTCCGGCAGCTCGGCGGAGCGCACGATCTCCCTGCCCGCCGCCAGGACGCCGAGCCCGGCCCTCTCCTCACGCGCCTCCACCCCGGCCGGTGATGGTGACGCCGTTGCACCGGAGGGTTGGCCACCCGGTTCCTGAGACGCCCCCGCACCCGCCGCACGAGTCGCGCCGGACACGCCCGCCGAGGTACTCGCCGCCCCGGCGCCCGAAGAACCCGCCGAGCGGCCTGTCGGAGGGCCTGCGGAAGGAGCAGGGATGCCGTGATCCCCGGTCGTCCGCGCCCGACTCTCGCCGGGAGCCGGCGCTCCAGGCGTCCCGGAAGCTCCCGGCGTGCCCGTTGTCACCGGCGTCTCCGTGGAGGCGAGCGCCGGGGCGGGCCGTTTCTCCGCCGCGAGGACTGGGACCTCCGGAGGGTCGACCGAAGCGGCCGCCAGGAGGTCGGCGGCGGTGGTGACGTCGGCCGCCAGGCGGGACGCCCAGGCGCGCCGGTCGGCGACCCGCCGCGCCAGCGACGCGCGCAGCTCCGTGAGGCCCATCCCCGTACGGGCCGAGGTGGCGAGCACGGGCACGCCCTTCAGGCCGTCCTCGTCCAGGAGGCGCCGTACGTCGCCCAGGCAGCGGTCCACCGCGTCGGACGGCAGGCGGTCGGCGTGGTTGAGCGCCACGACCATCACGTCGCGGTGTCCGGACAGCGGGCGCAGGTAGCGCTCATGGAGTGCGGCGTCGGCGTACTTCTGCGGGTCCAGCACCCACACCAGCAGGTCGACCAGCTCGACGAGGCGGTCCACCTCCAGGCGGTGGCCGAGCTGGATCGAGTCGTGGTCCGGCAGGTCGAGGAGGATGAGTCCGGACAAGTCGGACTCCTTCGGGGTGCTCGCCTCCGAAGGGCCGCCCGCCTGGTGGCGGGTGAAGACGTCCAGCCAGTCCAGGAGCGGGCCCGCGCCCGCGTCGCCGTCCCACACCGCCGCCTGCACCGCCGACGTCGTCGGCCGCGTGACGCCCACCGCCGCCACCTCGGCCCCCGTGAGGGCGTTGAACAGCGACGACTTGCCGCTTCCCGTGGCCCCGGCCAGGGCGACGACCGTGTGCTCGGCCGACAGGCTGCGGCGCGCCCCGGCCCGCTCGGCGACGCCGCGCGCGGACTCCACGACGCCGCCCGGCAGCCGTCCCTCCGCCAGCGTCGCCGCCTCCAGCAGGGCGTCGAGCCGGGAGTCCAGCGACGGCCCCTCCTTGCGGCGCAGCAGCCTCATTCCCCGCCCCCCGACACATCCGGCCGGGAAGCCCCCGACACATCCGGCCGCGAAGTCCCCGGCGCGTCCGGGAGTTCCGTGCGGTGGGTCCGGACGGCGCGGGCCGCCTCCAGGAGGGCGTCGGCCGCCCCCGGCGGCGGTTCGATCGGCTCCAGCAGCGCCGTGTACCGGGCCGCCTCCTCGTCCATCAGCGCCCGCACCCGCTCCCGCAGGTCCTCCCGCGCCCGGACCGTCAGCGTCCGCACCGCCTGGTCGCCGAAGATCGCCTCCAGCAGCTTCTGCGACAGCACGCTGGTGCCGCCCGCGATGCCCACCTCCAGGCCGGTCAGCCCGCCCGTCGAGGCGAACACCGCCAGCATGAGCAGCAGGCCCGCTCCGTTCACCCCGAACGACGCCAGCCGCGCCGTGGTGCGCCTCTCACCGCCTTCCTGCCGTACGAGGTCCATCACGAACTCCTGCCACCCCCGCACCGCCGCCTCGGCCCGCTTGCCCAGGTCCGGCGAGGCGCGGCCGAGCCGGGCGGCCTCGACGGCGCCGACCCGTTCGATGATCCCGGGCCCGCCGGGCGCGGCGGACCAGCCGTCCAGCGCCCGCTCGGCGGCGGCGTCGGCGGCGCCCCTGATCAGCGCCTCGACCCCGCTCTCCAGCGCGTCGCGCAGCTCGGCGGCGGGCACGCGGCCGGTGAAGAACGACACGAGCCGGTCGCGCAGCCAGCCCACCCGGCTCTCCAGCGAGCGCATGAGGTCACCGGTGCCGATGAAGTCCTGCCAGCGGGCCAGCACCTCGCCGCGCAGCAGCGACCCGTCGCGCATACCCTCGTCGAAGTCGGCCATCGCGCCCGCGTACGCCCCGGACACGATGGAGCGCAGCCCATCGAAGCCCGTCTGCTGCCGCCGCACGGCCTCCGCCAGCTCGGGCACCCGCGCCGCCAGGCTGTCGAGCGCCCCGGACAGCGTCTGCCGCACGACCCGGGCCCTCTCGGCGGCGTCGTCGGCCAGCCCGGCCAGCCAGGCGGCGATCGGCTCGACGAGCGGGGCGGGCAGCCGCGCCTTCTCCGAGGGCAGCGCCGCCTCCGGCACGGTGAACAGGCGGGTGCCGTCGAGCCCGTTGGCGACGAGGAGGCGTTCGAGGTCGCGGGTGACCGGCTCGGCGGCCTCCGGGGGCACCCGGTCGAGGACGACGGCCAGCGCGGTGCTCCGTTCCCGGGCCAGGCGCAGGAAGCTCCACGGCACCTCGTCGGCGTAGCGGGCGGCGGTCGTGACGAACAGCCACAGGTCGGCGGCGGCGAGGAGCTGCGCGGCCAGTTCCCGGTTGGCGGTGACCACGGAGTCGATGTCGGGCGCGTCCAGCAGGGCCAGCCCGGCCCCGAGCGCGCCGGAGGTGACGACGCGCAGCGCACCCGCCGCGCCGCCGCTGCCCTGGGCGGGGCCGCCGGCGCGCGACAGCCCGGACAGCACGTTCGGGCCCATGAACCAGTCGTGGTCGGCCTGGCTGGCGACGAGCGTCGGCACGAGCGTGGTGGGACGCAGCACGCCGGGCTCGGCCACATCGGCCCCGACCAGCGAGTTGACCAGCGTGGACTTGCCCGCCCCGGTGGAGCCGCCCACCACGGCGAGCAGCGGCGCGTCGATGGCGCGCAGGCGTGGCAGGAGGTAGTCGTCGAGCTGCCCGGTCATCTCCCTGAGCAGCCGGCGGTCCTCCTCGGCACGGCCGATGGCCAGCGGGAACAGCTCACCGTCGAGCCGGCGCCGCAGCGCCTCCAGCGCACCTGGCAGGTCCATGTCCTGAAACTAGCCCGCAGGCGGCTCCCTAAGCACATATCCGACACTCCGTAGCGTGTGGATCAGCCGCGGCTCGACGGCGTCGACCTTGCGCCGCAGGTAGGAGACGTACGACTCGACCACGCCGGCGTCGCCGCCGAAGTCGTAGTTCCACACGTGGTCGAGGATCTGCGCCTTGGACAGCACGCGCCCGGCGTTGGACATGAAGTAGTGCAGCAGCTTGAACTCGGTCGGCGACAGCCGCACCGGCTGCCCGCCGCGCCACACCTCGCGCGCCTGCTCGTCCAGCTCCAGGTCGGCGACCTTCAGCCGGCTGGTGGGCGCGTTCTCGCCGCGCGTGCGGCGCAGCACCGCGCGGATGCGGGCCTGCACCTCCTCCAGGCTGAACGGCTTGGTGACGTAGTCGTCGCCCACGCCGAGCCCGGCGATCTTGTCCTCGGTGTTGTCGCGGGCGGTGAGGAACAGCACGGGAGCGGTGATCCGCCTGGCCACCTCGAACCCGTCGAGGTCGGGCAGCATCACGTCGAGCACGACGAGGTCGGGCGAGGAGCGTTCGGCCACCTCGACGGCCTCGTAGCCGTCCGCGGCGGTCAGCACCTCGAACCCGGAGAAGCGCAGGCTGGCGGACAGCAGATCCCTGATGCTGGGCTCGTCGTCCACCACCATGATCAGCGCCTCGGGTTTGGTCACCTACATAGCGTTACCCAGGGAGCTGAGGAATAGCTGAAGGGTCACTCCAAGGCGAGTGGGAGTTCGACGCGGAAGGTGCAGCCGGCGCCGACCGCGGTGCTCAGCGTGACGGCTCCGCCGTGGGCCTGGACGAGGGCCTGCACGATGGCGAGTCCGAGGCCGCTGCCCCGGTCGTCGCCGGCCCGCCGCCGCGAGCGGGCGCTGTCGGCCCGGTAGAAGCGCTCGAAGACCTTCTCGGCCTGCTCCGGGGGGAGTCCGGGGCCCTTGTCGGCGACCTCCAGGAACAGGGTGTCCTCGCCGGCGCCGACGCGGACGGTGACCGGGGCGCCCTGGTCGGTGTGGACGAGGGCGTTGGTGACGAGGTTGCCGATCACCTGACGCAGGCGTACCTCGTCGCCGGAGACGATGAGGGCGGCGCCGCCGACGACGTCGAGGGTGATCAGCCGGTCGGGCTGCAGGATGCGGGCGTCGTGGACGGCGTCGGCGGCCAGCGCCAGCATGTCCACCGGCCGCATGCTGAGCGGGCGCTGCTGGTCGACGCGGGCGAGCAGCAGCAGGTCGTCCACGAGCAGGCTCATCCGGCCGGCCGCCTTCTCCACGCGCTGCATGAGCTCGGCGGGGTCGGCGCCGGGGTTCTGCCGGGCGTACTCGGCGAAGCCGCGGATGGAGGTGAGGGGCGTGCGCAGCTCGTGCGAGGCGTCGCCGACGAACTGGCGCATGCGGTCCTCGGAGCGGCGCGCCGCGGCCTCGGAGGCCGAGCGGGCGGCGAAGGCGGCCTCGATCTGCGCGAGCATGCCGTTGAGCGAGCGGGCCAGGCGGCCCACTTCGGTACGCGGGTCGCCGTCGGGCACGCGCCGGCCCAGCTCGCCCTCGGCGATGGCCTCGGCGGTGCGCTCGATCTGGACCAGCGGCCGCATGCTGGCCCGCACGGTGGTCACGCCCACGACGGTGAGGATGATCAGGATGCCGCCGCCGCCGAGCAGCTCGATGAGGCCGAGCCGGCGGGTGATCTCGTCGACCTCGGTCAGGTCGGCGGCCACGACGAAGGCGCCGTACGGGGTCACGGTGTGCAGCACCCGCCACTTGCCCTCGCCGTTCACGGCCTTCGCGGTGTAGATGCCGGAGCCGGGCGAGGGCGCCAGCGCCGGCTTGGACTTGAAGTCGACGTCGCGGTCGATCTGGAGCGGCTGGTAGCGGCCGCTCTTGTCGCGTACCAGGACGATCGTGTCGGACTCGATGAGCAGCGGCTTGTCGCCGACCTTGCGGCCCTTCTCGCGCCGCTGGTAGTCGTACTCCAGCTTCTTCTGCATGCGGACGGCGACCAGGTTGACCTGGCCGTCCAGCCGGTCGAGGAGGTAGCCGTGCAGGACCGAGACGCTGACCAGGCCGATGAAGGTGAGGCCGAGCGCCAGCAGCGCCAGCATCGCGGCGATCAGCTTGATCCTGAGCGGCAGCCCGGCCATCAGGGACTCGGCGGCAGGCGCAGGACGTAGCCGACGCCCCGCAGGGTGTGGATGAGGCGCGGGCTCCGGTTGTCGATCTTGCGGCGGAGCACCGACACGTACGACTCGACGATGCCCACCTCGCCCCTGAAGTCGTAGTCCCAGACGTGGTCGAGGATCTGCGGCTTGGACAGGACCCGGCCCGCGTTGGTCATGAAGTAGCGCAGCAGCTTGAACTCGGTGGGCGAGAGCGGGACCGCGGTGCCGCCGCGCCACACCTCGTGGCTCTCCTCGTCGAGCTCGATGTCGGCGAACGTGAGCCGCGGCGGCGGCGCGGGGCCGTCGCCGGTCGTGCGGCGCAGCACCGCGTGGATGCGGGCCACCACCTCTTCGAGGCTGAACGGCTTGGTCACGTAGTCGTCGCCGCCGAGGGTGAGCCCGCGGATCTTGTCCTCGGTCTCGTCGCGGGCGGTCAGGAACACCACCGGGGTGTGCGTCCCACCGCCGCGCAGCCGCTGCACGATCTCGAATCCGTCGAGGTCGGGCAGCATGACGTCGAGCACGATGAGGTCCGGCCGGTGCCGTTGCACGGCGGCGACGGCGTCGTGGCCGCTCTTGGCCGTGGTCACGTCGAATCCCGCGAACCTCAGGCTCGCGGCGAGGAGTTCGAGGATGTTGGGGTCGTCCTCGACGATCAGCAGGCGCGCTTCCATCACACCCAAGGATGCACTCATCGGACGAGTGCTGGAACATGTGCGGCGATATGCCGGGCGATCGCCAGGCTGGACGTGGCCGCGGGAGAGGGCGCGTTGCGGACGAGCACCACCCTCCCGTCCACGTCCACGGCGAAGTCGTCGACCAGGCGGCCGTCCCTGGCCACGGCCTGCGCGCGCACGCCGCCCTCGGTCCGGCGCAGGTCCTCGGCGGTCAGTTCGGGCACGTAGCGGCGGGCCGCCTTGAGGAAGGCGCGCTTGGCGAGCGAGCCGTAGATCTCCCGCAGGCCGGTGCGCCAGTGCCGGCCTGCCATCCGGACGGTGCCGGGCCAGCCGACGATCCGCCGCACGTCGCGCACGTCGCGCCGGCGGTAGCCCTCGTACGCGAGGGCCAGCACGGCGTTCGGCCCGACGAGCACCTCGCCGTCGATGTGCCGGGTCAGGTGGACCCCGAGGAACGGGTAGCGCGGGTCGGGCACCGGGTAGATCAGGCCGCGCACCAGGTCACGGGCGGGGCCGGCCAGCTCGTAGTACTCGCCGCGGAACGGCACGATCCTGATGTCGCCCCGGCGGCCGGCCATCGCGGCGACCGCGTCGGTGCCGAGCCCGGCGCAGACCACCAGCCGGTCGAAGGCGAAGCGCCGCCCGCCCGCGACCACCTCCACGCCCGAGGCGGTCTCCCTGATCGCGCGGACCGGGTGCTCCAGCCGTACGGATCCGCCCTGTTCCTCCACGTCGAGCGCGAGGCGGCGGGCGACCGCGGGGAAGTCGGTGATCGCCGTGTGCGGCGAGTGGACGGCGCCGACGCCGACGGCGTGCGGCTCGATCTCGCGCAGGCCGAGCGCGTCGAGCTCGGCGATGCCGGGCACGCCGTTGGCCCTCGCCCGCTCGGCCAGCGCCTTCAGCAGCGGCCGCTCGGCGCGGGTGCTCGCCACGACGAGCTTGCCGACCTCCTCGTACGGCAGCGCGTGCCGCGCGCAGTAGTCCTTGAGCAGCGCGACGCCCTCGCGGCACAGCCGGGCCTTGAGCGACCCGGGTGGATAGTAGATGCCGGCGTGGACCACGCCGCTGTTGTGTCCCGTCTGGTGGGCCGCGACCCGGCTCTCCTTCTCCAGCACGGTCACCTCGGCGCCCCGGGCCGTGGCCAGCTCGCGGGCGACCGCCAGGCCGACGATGCCGGCGCCGACGATCCCAATCTTCTCCGTCACGGCGACAGTCTGCCGATTTCCCGCCGATCCAGGTGCCCTTCCGCACACAGCCACCGCAATGTATCCGAAACGGTGTCTTCTACCGGACGCAATGTGACGCCCAGCGCCTCCAGCGCGGGGGTGTCGTCCGTGGGGACCATGGTGAGCATGATGTCGGCGGCGTCGCGGGTCAGCGGGTAGGCGACGGGGGCGCCGAGCGCCTTGGCGCCGTCGAGGGCCGTCGCGACGGCGCGCAGCAGGCCGGTGGGCAGCCGGTACGTGCGGGGGCGGCGGCCGGTCAGGTCGGCGCAGAGCGCGGCCAGCTCCCCCCAGGTCCTGAAATGTCCACCTATGAGGTATCGGCGCGCGCCCTGTCCCGGCGTGAAGCAGCGCGCCAGCGCCGCAGCCAGGTCGCGCACGTCCAGGATGCCCACCCCGCCCGGGATCACCAGCCAGCCGGAGCGCGCCCCGGCCCGGAAGCCCTCGTTGAGCGCGTCCAGCCGGGGCTGGCCGGGGCCGAGGAGGCCGCCGGGGTAGACGATGGTGACGCCGTCCAGGCTCCGCGCGTGGCGCTCGCCCTCGACCTTGGAGCGGCCGTACGCGTTGCGCGGGCTGGCCAGCGGGCTGTCGGGGGTGATGCGCGGCCCGGCCGGCGGAACGAACACCGCGACCGTGGACACGTGCACGACCGGGTCCAGCCTCAGCTCCACGGCCTGGTCGAGGACGTTGCGCAGGCCGACGACGTTCGAGCCGCGCAGGTCGGCGCCGTGCCCGGTGACGCCCATGTCGGCGGCGGCGTGCAGCACGGCGTCGCAGCCCTTGAGCGCGTCGCGGACGGCCGCGGCGTCGCGGATGTCGGCCCGGTGGAGCGGCCAGTCGGCGTCGGGGGCTCCCGCGCCCGTGAGGGAGCGCGCGGCCTTGGCCGGATCCCTGACGAGGAGGTGCGGCTCGTGCCCGGCCTGGGCCAGGGCGACGGCCGCGTGCGCTCCGACGAACCCGGAGGCACCGGTGACCAGCACGCGCATGTCAGCCAAACTAGCGCTCACTTGGTTCGCTATCAACAGGCGGGCACCGGCGAATGCGGACGCAACCCGGGAGCGGCTTTCGGGAGATAAGAGGTATGTCAGTACCTTGGATCACTCGGAAAACCGCCCTTCAGGGGCACGCCACCTCATGGCCACGGCGAGAGCGGTGAGTCGCCCCGCGGAGACGCTCGACGACGCGGGCGTCATCGCCGTCTCCTTGACCGACCCCGAGGCGTTCGGCGAGCTGTTCCGCCGCCACTCGCCGCGGCTCCACGCCTACATCAGGCGCCGCCTCGGGCCCACGCTCGCCGACGACGTCGTGGCGGAGGCGTTCGCCACCGCGTTCCGGCAACGCGAGCGGTTCGACGGGCGGTCGGAGTTCGCCGCGTGGCTGTGGGGCATCGCCAGCAAGGTGATCGCCAGGCACCACCGGCAGGAGACCCGGATGTACCGGGCGTTCGCCCGGACGGGTGTGGACCCCGCCGAGGAGGGAGTCGCCGAGCCGGTCGACGATCGTGTGGCCGCCGCGGCGTACGGCCCTCACCTGGCGAAGGCCCTCGCCTCGCTGAGCTCCCAGGATCGCGGCGCCGTCCTGTTGCTCGCCTGGGGCGAGCTGTCGTACGCCGAGATCGCGGCGGCTCTGGATCTGCCCCTCGGCACCGTCAAGGCCAAAATCCACCGGGCCCGCGCGAAGCTCCGCAAGGCCCTGCCCAGGGAGAACAACGATGGATGAACTCGACGCGCTGCGGCGGATGCGGACGACGCTGGCCCACGAGGAGAGCCCCGGCCGGCTCGCCCTGCGCACCGACTGGCGGACCGGACCGCCGCCACGCCCCCGCCGCGCCTTCCGGGTCCCGATGGTGAGCATGCTGGCGGCGGCCGCCCTGGTCGCGGTGACCCTGGCCGTCGTCCATCCGGCACCGGACGACGACCGGCCCGCCCGTCCCGGACAGAGCGGGAGCCCTCCCGTGCTGGGCAACGCGCTGCTGGTGGCGGCCGCCAATGTGCGGAAGGGGCCGACCGCCGCGTACTGGCACACCACGCGCGTCGCCGGGCAGATCTACGCGGTCGGCGCGAGCGCGGCGGATCACTACAAGATCGAGGCGAGGATGCGCTACGACGCCTGGACCGATCAGAACGGCACCGCCTGCCTCACCCACCAGGACCTGCCCGCCCGCCCATGGACCGACCGTGACACGCGGAAATGGCGGAAGGCGGGGGCGCCCATGAAGGTGGAGGTCCGGACCGAGGAGGGGCCGGGCACCCTCTTCCTGGAGGCTCCGAACAGGGCGCCGACGTGCCGCAAGATCGAAGATCAGCGGTTCTTCGGCATGACGCCGCGACAGCTCGCCGCGCTGCCGACCGAGCCCCAGCAACTGGAGAACGCCCTGCTGAACCTCGAGGGCGACTGGGAGGCGTATGCCCCGAAGGTCACGAGGCAGCCGATGCGGACCCTGCGGGGGGAGAAGCGCGTCCGGGCGCTGAGCGATGTGGCCGGCACCCTGCTGGCCGGCGCGCCCGTCCCTCCGGCGGTGCGGGCGGCCGCGTACCGGATGCTCGCCACCCTGCCCGGCGTCGAGGCCGAGGGCAGGACGACCGACCCTCTGGGCCGCCCCGGGGTGGTGATCTCCCTGCCGCTGGAGACGACCATCCCCCTCGGCCTCTCCACCGCGCCCAAGCAGCTCGGCACCTACCGACGCCAATGGATCATCGACCCGGGCAACGGGACGCTGCTGGCCATGCGTGATCTCGTCGCGACGCCGCCGCGAGGCTCACGGGCACTCCCCCCGGGGGACGACGGCAAGCCGCGCCGTCTGACGGCCGGCAGCCGGCCCGACCGGTTCCACAAGTCCGGCGAGGTGTCCGGGTACGAGACGTTCGAGGTCGCCGAGTGGACCGACACCGCGCCGGACTGACGCCTGGCTCCCTGACGATCAGCCGAGCTCCTTGAGGACGGCCTGCCGCGCCGCGCGGTGCTGGGCGGCCGCGGCCGGATCCGTCTCCTCCAGCACGACCGCGATGCCCTCGTGGGCCAGCGCCTCCTCGTACCGGTATCCCAGCCTCGGGGCCAGCTCCAGCGCCTCCCGGTGCAGCCGCAGGGCCTCCTCGGGCAGGCCCGCGAGCCGGCAGGTCTCGCCGTACCCGTTGAGGAAGCGGATCTTCCAGTGCTCCTCGAACAGCTCGTCCAACAGCGCGAAGGCCTCCCGGTGGCTGGCCAGCGCCTCCTCGTAGCGGCCCATCTGCCGCAGCGCGACGCCCAGGCAGTTGAGGCACCACGCCTGGTTGTTCAGGTGCCCGTCCTCGCGGGCCAGCTCCAGCGCCTGACGAAGGTGCTCGGTCGCCTCGTCGGGTTCCTCGTGGGCGATGGCCACTCCGAGGGTGATCCGGGCCGTCAGGGTGGGCGGCCACGCGGGGTCGGTGTGCGGGATGTCCAGCACCTCCCGGGCCCGCTGGGCCGCCTCCTCGCGGTGTCCCAGTTGCAGCATCGCCCAGGCCTCCGCCGCGGCCGCGTGGGCGGCGCCCGTCACGCTGCCGGCCGCCTCGTACAGGCTCCCCGCCAGCCGGAAGAGTTCGAGCGGCTCCTCGACGTGCCCCTCGTCCCAGCTCAGGTAGCCGCGGCGCATGGCCAGCTCGGCTTCCGCGCGCCTGTCCCCCGCCTGGGACACCAGGAGGCCGGCCGCCTCGTACGCGGCGGCGGCCTCCGCCATCCGGCCCGCGTTGTAGCGCGCGAAGCCCAGGTCGCTGTGCGCCTCGGCCAGTTGCAGCGGATCGCCCAGGCGCTCGGCGGCCACCAGCGACCGCTCGAAGAGGACGTTGAGATGCGTCGTGCCGCAGCGCCGCGCGAAGTACGCGCGCAGGAAGCGCGGCAGCTCGCACACGTGCGCGTCGGCCCCGGTCGCCGCCGCCGTCTCGAAGACGCCGATCAGGTTGCCGTATTCCGCGACCAGCCAGGAGAAGGCCGCGTTCTTGTCCGTGAACCGCGGCAGCTCGGCCGGAGGCCGCCCCGCGGAGGCCGGCCGGCCCGCCGACAGGAACGGCATCGCGGCGTCGGCGGCGGCCGCCGCGTGCACGTAGTAGTCGAGCACCCTTCCCAGCGCCCGCTCCCGCTCGGCGGGCGAGTCCTGCTCCGCGGTGCTCCGGCGCGCGTGCTGGTGCACCAGGTCGTGCAGCCGGTAGCGGCCGGGGGTCGGCTGCTGGACGAGGTGCGCGTCGAGCAGGTCCTCCAGCATCGCCCGGGCGCTGCGCAGCGATATGTCGGCCAGGGCCGCCGCCACGTACTCGTCGAAGGACGCCCCGGGCAGCAGGCCCAGCAACCGGAACAGACGGGCCTGGGCCCGGTCCAGCTGCCGCACGGACATGGCGAACGCGGTGTCGAACTCGCTGGCGCCCTCGGCCAGACGCTCGACGAGGATGCCCACGGTCCAGCCCGGACGGTGCCGCAGCCGGGCCGCGGCCAGCCGCAGGGCCAGCGGCAGATGGCCGCACAGCCGCAGCACCTCTGCGGCGGCCTCCGGGTCGCGGGCCAGCCGGCCGTCGGGGCCGCTGGGGTCGCCGCTGGCACGGGCCAGCAGCTCCGCGCTCTCCTGCGGGCTCAGCACGTCCAGCGAGACGGGGGGCACCTCTTCCAGGCCCAGCAGCCGGTTGCGGCTCGTGACCAGGGCGACGGAGGGGCCGGCGCCCGGCAGCAGCGGGCGGACCTGCTCGGCGTCGGCGGCGTTGTCGAGGACCACGACGACCCGCCGGCGGGCCAGTTCGGAGCGCCAGCAGGCGGCGAGCTGTTCGAGGCCCTCCTGCGGGACCCTCTCGGACGGGACGTCGAGCGCGCCGAGCAGCATCCGCAGCGCGGAGTCGGGATCGAGCGGCGGCCGGCCCTCGGTGAACCCGTGCAGGTCCACATACAGCTGGGCGTCCGGGTAGCGGGTGGCGAGCCGGTGCGCGGCGTGCACCGCCAGGCAGGTCTTGCCGACGCCCGCCATGCCGTCGACGGCGACGATCCGGTGGCTGTCCACGGCGGCGAGCACGGCGGCGAGCTCGGCCTCGCGCCCGGTGAAGTCGGCCACGTCGCGCGGCAGGTCGTTGCGGGGCTGCGGGTGGACCTGGCGGCTGGCCTTCGGGGGCGCCGGCAGGGGGTTCGAGGACCGTTCCCACAGGGGGCGCAGCGGCCGGGGGTCGCGCTTGACGAGGCGGCAGAGCGCGATCACCGCCGGCCAGGGCGGCACGATCTGGCCGTTGAGGTAGCGCGACAGCGACGAGGAACTGAGGCCGGTGTCCTTCGCGAGGGCCCGGACGCCGAGCCCGGACAGTTTCTGGAGCAGGCGCAGTTGCTCGGCCAGCTCGTCCTGCGGGTCGGCCTTCACCGACCGCTGTTGCACATCCACCATTCCCCCGCCTTCTTGTCCCATTCCGACAGAAGTTTCCCGGGCCTGGTCGTCGCTGGTCAACACCGTTCCGGCTGTCCCACGGTGTCCCACCGCCGTGGTCGTGGCGATCCGGTTCGGCTGTCATGGTGTCACGCCCCGACGGAACGGGGCACTGACGGGAAGAGGACAGACAGAAATGCAGTCTCGTATGCAGAACCCCGCCGTCGTGCTGTCCGGTGCGATGCAGCCCATTCAGGAGATCTTCAAGGCCGTGCACTCCGGCGGGGTGGACGCGCAGACGCTGGAGCTGGTGCATCTGCGGGTCAGCCAGATCAACGGCTGCAGCGCCTGCGTCGACGGCGGCGCCAAGACGGCCCGCAAGGCCGGGGTGAGCGACGAGCGGCTGGCCACGGTCGCCGCCTGGCGTGAGACCCCCTACTTCACCGACGCGGAGCGGGCGGCCCTCGCGCTGGCCGAGGCCGCGACGCGGTTGGCCGACCGTCCGGACCCGGTGAGCGACGAGGTCTGGGACAGGGCCGCCACCTTCTTCGACGAGAAGCAGCTCGCCGCGATCGTCATGATGATCGGCCTCACCAACCTGTTCAACCGGCTCAACGCCACGACCCGTCAGATCGCCGGCGCGTGGGGCTGACGGGCTTCCCCCCGCTACACCAGCGCCATTCCCTAGCATGACGTTGCCCCCCATCAATCCACATACCGGAAGGACCCCGCAATGACCAAGAAGACCGACACGACGTCCGAGGGCTTCACTGCCGAGGAGCGCGCCGCGATGAAGGAGCGCGCCAAGGAGGTGCGGGCGTCGTCCGCACGCCGCGGATCGCGTGACAAGGCGGCGGAGGACGAGGCCGCCGTGGTCGCGAAGATCGCCGAGATGGAGGGCTCGGACCGGGACATGGCCGAACGGATCCACGCCATCGTCAAGGAGAACGCGCCGGAGCTCGCGGCGAAGCTCTGGTACGGCCAGCCCGCGTACGCCAAGGACGGCAAGATCGTCTGCTTCTACCAGCCCTCGCAGAAGTTCAACACGAGGTACTCCACGCTCGGCTTCAACGACCCGGCGAACCTCGACGACGGCACCATGTGGCCGACCGCCTTCGCCCTGACCGGGCTGAACGCCGCCGAGGAGGCGCGGATCGCCGAGCTCGTGAAGCGAGCGGCGAGCTGAGGCCGCCTGCCACCACGGCGGCAGTCAATCGAACGTGAGTACGATGGCTTCATGTACCTGCCGCCGGAGTGGCCGGCCGAGGTCCGCCCGCCCAGCGTTCCCGACTGGGAGACCTCGGCAGTGGCCTGGCTCCTTGACGCCGTCCCGCCCGATTACCGCGCGTACGAGGTTCTCAGGCGCCATCCGATCGCCCTGGCCAGGATGGCGATCCACCACGTCAACGCGGACGTCGAAGCCGCCAGGGCGGGATACCGGAGCGCGGCGGTCGATCTCAAGAGTCATCTGCCGCCGCACGCCGTCGAGGCGGTGCTCGACGTCTATCGCGCGGAGGGACCACGCCTGGTCCGTCTGGCCCGCGCCATCAGCGTCGTCGAGCAGGCCCTGCGCGGGGACATGTTCACCGCCACGATGCGCCACCACCGCTGACCCCGTCCCGGGCGGTCAGCGGGTACGGCGGGCGATGAAGGTGATCACGCCGGTCGCGCCCGCGGCGGCGAGCAGCCAGATGAGCACGTCGCGGACGGTTAAGCCGCGCTCCGCCCCGCTGCCCGAGGCCTCCGGCCGGGGCGAGGCCGTGCGGGTCGCCCGCTGCGGCGCCCGGGCGCTCGGGGTCGTGGACGGCCGCGCCGACGCGCGGACGCCGCGCAGCGCCGCCTCCGGCAGCGGCACCCGGTAGACCGGGCTCGACACCCCCTCGCTGCCTGTCAGCAGCGCCCGGCCGTCGGCCGTGTACGTGATCGACTCGGCCTGGTCGAGCTCCGGCATCGACACCTTGGCGATCATGTCGCCGTTCGGCCGGTAGACGGTGGCCGAGAAGTAGGTGCGGACCACGTACGAGGAGCCGTCGGGCGCGTACGCGGCGTCGGTGGCCATCAGCGGTGCGGCGGCCCCCTTGCGCAGGACGTTCACCCGGCCGGTGCGCAGCTTGGCCGGTGCGGCGTACACCGACCCGGCGAACTCCTTGGACACCACGTACAGCCGCCCGGTGACCGGGTGGACCATGAGGCCCTCGGCGTTGCGGGCGCCGTCCTCGTAGCGGAACCGGTAGCGGACCGCGGGCAGCGTGGCGTCCCGCAGGGTCTCCGGCTCCATCACCTTGTAGACCGACACGTCGGGCCACGCGCCGTCGAGGTTGTCGCCGATGTCGGCGAACCAGAGCACCCCGCGTCCGGTCGCCGGGTCCTTGGATGCGGCCATCGCCTCCCAGTCGCGCGCCTTCGCCCCGCTCACGTGGAACGTCGCCCGTGTCCGCCCGTCGCCGCCCACCGCGTAGAAGACCGGGGCGGCGGAGCTGTCGTTGTGCGTGTAGTAGACGTCGGCGTGCGTCGGCGACAGCGCCAGGCCGCTCGACTCGGTGATCCTCTTGTCCTTGAACCGGAACAGCCGCTCCCCCACGTCGTCGGCCGCGGATCGCGGTCTCCCCGTCTCTCCGGCCGCCGGGGGCGCCGCAAAGGCACCCAGCACCGCACATGTCGCCGCGGCCGTCATGACCGCGCGTCTCAGGTCCCCCACGCCGCCATCATGCCTCAACGGCCACCTTTCCGACCTGAGCGCTGTGCCGGTGGAAACCCGTGCCCTGCAGGACGACCAGGACGAGGTTCGTCACGGCCACGGCTGTCCACAGCCCGGTGATCCCCCAGGTGGCGGCCACCGGCACGGCGGCGAGCACCATCAGCCCGTAGCCCGCGGCGAAGTAGAGCATGCTGGCCGCCGACTTCTTCAGCGCGGTCAGCCCGATGCCCTGCACGGCCTGCGCGCCGTCGGCGGCCGAGGCGAGCAGCATGAGCGGCAGCAGCTCGCCCGCCCGCTCCCGCACGCCGGGGTCGTCGGTGAACGCCGCCAGCACCGGGTCACGAAGGACGAGCAGCACGAGCGCGCCCACGGCCGTGCCGCCGAGCGCGACCAGCGCCGCGATCCGGTTGGCGCGCCGCGCCCCGGCGGGGTCCCCGGCGCGGGCCACCTCCGGCACCGAGGCCTGCGCCACGGACAGCGAGGCGAGCATGATGAGGCCGGTGAGCGTGGTCAGCACGGCGTGGGCGGCGGCGTCCCGGGCGCTGGTCGTGCTCGCGGCGAACGTGACGACGCCGAGCCCGCCGAACTTGATCAGCACCGTGGCGGCCAGCGGCAGGCTCACCCTGCCCAGCTCGGCGATCTTGGCGGGCCGGGGCCGGGCCCGGCCCACCCGCACGCCGATGGCGCGCCGCAGGCAGACGTTGGCGACCACCACGCCGACCACTCCCCACGACAGCCAGGCGACGCCCACGCCCGTGAGTCCGAGGCGCGGCACCAGGACCAGCGCGCAGCCGGCCATCACGGCGGTCCCCGCCAGGCTGGACCAGAGCACCTGCCGGCTGCGGCCGAGCGCGACGAGCACGGTGGTGGCGCCGCCGCTGGAGGCGTACACGAGCAGGTAGAGCGCGAGCAGCCAGGGCAGCGGTCCCAGCTCGGCGACCACCTCCGGCGGCACGCCGGTGAGCCGGGCGAGCGGGGGCACCGCGAGGACGGCCAGCGCGCCGGCCGTACCGACGAGGAGGGTGAGCCAGCGGGCGTCGCGCAGGACGGGGACGGCGCGGGCGGGCTCGTCGCGGTGGGGCGCGACGAACGGCGCGAGACCGCGTAACGCGCCCGTGACGGCGGCGGTGGCGGGGTTGAGCACGGCGGTCATGACCGCGAAGGCCGCCAGCGTGACCGTGGCGTGCCGGCCGAGCACCGAGGTGACGACGAGGGTGCCGATCATTCCGGTCACCATCGACAGGAACAGGGGAACCGCCGATCTGATGATCCCCGCACCCACCCGCGTCACCCTAACAGGCGGCGTTCTCGAGCCCGTCAGGGGCCGAGCGGCGGCGCCCGATGCGCCACGCCCGTGGACGTGGCCCACGGCCGAGAGTGAGGGCGGCCGTTCCCACGTCCTCGTCGAAGTCCTCCCGGGGTCCTAGCCTGGAGTGCGCTCCAGGTATTTAGCCTGAGACCTATGGATTATGTGAACCTCGGACGTAGCGGGCTCAAGGTCAGCCCGCTCTGCCTCGGTACCATGAACTTCGGTCCCGTGACCAGCGAGGAGGACTCCTTCGCGATCATGGACCGGGCCCATGAGCTGGGCATCAACTTCTTCGACACAGCCAATGTCTACGGCTGGAAGAAGGGCGAGGGGGTCACCGAGCGGATCATCGGCAACTGGTTCGCCAAGGGCGACGGGCGCCGGGAGAAGACGGTCATCGCGACCAAGCTCTACGGCTCGATGGGCGACTGGCCCAACGACGACAAGCTCTCCGCGCTCAACATCCGCCGCGCCTGCGACGCCTCGCTCAAGCGCATGCAGACCGACTACATCGACATCTACCAGGCCCACCACGTCGACCGGGACACCCCGTTCGACGAGTTCTGGGAGGCCATGGAGATCCTGCGCCAGCAGGGCAAGATCCTCTACGTCGGGTCGTCCAACTTCGCGGGCTGGCACATCGCCAAGGCCCAGGAGACCGCGGCCCGCCGCAACACGCTCGGCCTGGTCAGCGAGCAGAGCCACTACAACCTGCTCACCCGCGCGGTCGAGTTGGAGGTGCTGCCGGCCTGCGAGGACTACGGCCTCGGCGTCATCCCGTGGAGCCCGCTCGGCGGCGGCCTGCTCGGCGGCGTGCTCCGCAAGATCGACAAGGGCCGCTCGGCCAGCGACCACATGGTCAAGCAGCTGGAGAAGTACCGCGACGCGATCGAGCAGTACGAGAAGTTCTGCGACGAGCTGGGCGAGGAGCCCGCGAACGTGGCGCTGGCCTGGCTGCTGACGCGCCCCGCGGTCGCCGCGCCGATCATCGGCCCGCGCACGATCGAGCAGCTCGACGGCAGCCTGCGGACCCTGGAGATCACGCTGGACGAGCAGGCGCTGGCGCGGCTGGACGAGCTGTTCCCGGGGCACCGCCCCGCGCCGGAGGACTACGCCTGGTAGACCCGCCGGGTCGCGCCGGAGGGCGCGTCAGCGGAGCAGGGCGCCGATGACGACGATCAGCAGCAGGAGGCCGAGTACGGTCGGCAGCAGCCAGGAGCGAGGACGGTCCACGCTCTGGAGCCTAATCGGGCCGCGAGGGTGCCAGCGCCCACTCCCCCAGTGACTCGTACCTCACCTGGGGCCCGGTGTGGCTGCGCACCAGGCGGACCGCCTCGGCCCGCCACGGCGACCCGCTGAAGCCCGACAGCGCCTCGACGAGCGGGCGGAGATCCGTCTCCGCCCGCGACCGGGCCAGCGTGAGGTGCGGGTGGAAGTGCTTGTCGTCCACCTGCACCGCCCCGGCCCGGCGGGCGCCGGCCCTGACCGAGTCGGCCAGCCGATGCATGGGGTCGCCGGAGACGGCGGCCCAGAACACCCGGGCCCGCCGTACGGACGAGAACGCCCCGAACCCCGTGAAGGCCAGGTCCAGGGCGTGATGGCGGTGTACGGCGCGGGCGAGGCGCGTCTCCAGCTCGGGCACGACCGCCTCGGGCACCTCACCGAAGAAGCCCAGCGTGATGTGCCAGGTGGCACGGTCCGGCCAACGCAGCCCGGGCACCTCGCCGACGTGCGGCGCGATGGCGCGTTCGAGCTCGTCGAGCGCCTCGGCGGGCGGCACCACGGCCGCGAAGAGCCTCATGCCATCCGATTCTGCACCGAGTTCCACGCCGAGCCGGTTCCGCGCCGACTCCGGGCCGGTTCTGCGCCGACTCCCGGGACGCTCAGGCGGTGGCCGGCACCGTGCGGCGTACCCGGGACCCGATCAGCCTCGTCACCAGCAGCGCCAGGCCGGTGCCCGCGAGCGCGAGCACACCGGAGAGCATCACGCCGGCCCGGGGACCGCCCAGGTCGGACAGCCAGCCGACCAGCGTGGCGCCGACCGGCGCGCCGCCGGTGAACACCAGCATGTAGATGCCCATGACCCGGCCGCGCATCTCGGGCGAGGAGGCGAGCTGGACGCTGGCGTTGGCGGCCGTGTTGACCGTGATGAGCGCGACGCCCGCGGGGACGAGCAGCAGCAGGTACAGCGGGTAGAACGGCGCGAGCCCGGTGGCGACCTGGAACAGGCCGAACCCGATCGCGCCCGCCATCAGCACCTTGCGCGACGGCCGTGACCGCCGGGCCGCGAGCAGCGCGCCGCCCAGCGCGCCGACGGCGAACATGCTGGACGCCAGGCCGAACGAGGACGCCCCCGCGGCGAAGACCTCGCGCGCCATGAGCGCGATCGACATCGAGAACGCCTGCGAGAACATCGACACGAACCCGATCAGCAGCACCGGCATGAGGAGCTCCTCGCGCTCCATCACGTACCGCAGCCCCTCGCGGAGCTGGCCCTTGGCTCTCGGCACCGGCTCGGACAGGTGCAGCTCCGACTTGTGCATGAAGACCAGGCTGGAGATCACCCCGGCGAAGGTCAGCGCGTTGATGAGGAACAGCGGGCCCGTGCCGCCCAGCACGAAGATCAGCACACCGGCGATGGCCGGGCCGACCACGCGGGCCAGGTTGAAGGAGGAGCTGTTGAGCGCGATCGCGTTGGACAGGTCGCGCCGGCCGACCATCTCGACGACGAACGCCTGCCGGGTCGGCACCTCCACACAGGAGATCACGCCGAGCGTGAACGCCATCACGTACACGTGCCAGACCTCGGCGGAGCCGGTCACCGTGAGCAGGCCGATGGTGAGCGCGAGCAGGGCCATCAGCGACTGGGCGACGATGAGGATGGGCCGCTTGGGGTAGCGGTCGGCCAGCACGCCGCCGAACAGGCCGAAGAAGAGCATGGGGAGGAACTGCAGGGCGGTCGCTGTTCCCAGCGCCGCCGCGCTGCCGTGGGTGAGCTCCAGGACCAGCCAGTCCTGGGCCGTGCGCTGCAGCCAGCCGCCGACGTTGGAGACGGCGCCACCGGCCACGAACATGCGGTAGTTGCGATTTCTGAGCGACCGGAACATCCCGGTCCCAGGTTGTTCAGGCTCTATATCCTGCTGAGCTTCTCCAGGATCGGCGCCGCCTGCCTGAGGATCGACCTCTCCTCGGGTGTCAGCTCCTTCAGCCGCTGCGTCAGCCACGCCTCCTTGCGGCGGCGCTCCTCCTTCAGCAGCTTCTGGGCGGCCTCGGTCACGGTCACGGTCACCTGGCGCCGGTCGGTCGGGTGCGGTGTGCGCGAGACCAGCCCGCGTTCCTCTAGCGCGGCGATCACGCGCGTCATCGAGGGGGGCTGCACCTTCTCCAGCTCGGCGAGCTCGCCGGGCGTTATTCCAGAGTGTCGCTCCACGGCGGCGAGGGTCGCGAACTGGGTGGGCGTCAGGGTGTGCGCCGCCGCCTGCCGGCGCAGTCGTCGGGTCAGTCGGGCGAGCGATACGCGCAGGGCCGATGCCAAGCCCGCGTCGCTGCGCAGATCTGCTTGCTGCTGGGTTTTTGTTACCACGTCTCATTACCTTTGCTAACTATAGGGGAAACCAAGATATTTCTCCAACTCACGAGTTGTCCCACCCCTTGATACACCGAGGCCGCCCCCCTTGCGAGGGGCGGCCTCATGGCTGGTCAGCTCGGCAAATGGTACGTGCTCAGACCCCCAGCAGCGCGCGGATCGGGCCGAGCGCGAAGTAGAGCAGGAACATGGCCGACACGACCCACATGAGGGGGTGGATCTCCCTGACCTTGCCCCGCACGACCTTGATCAGCACGTAGCTGACGAAGCCGGCACCGACACCGTTCGAGATCGAGTACGTGAACGGCATGACGACGATCGTGAGGAAGGCGGGGATGGCCACCTCGTAGTCGCTGAAGTCGATCTCGCGGATGGACGTCATCATGAGGAAGCCCACCACGACCAGGGCGGGGGTGGCGGCCTCGTAGGGGACGACCTCGACGAGCGGGGCGAAGAAGATCGCCACCAGGAACAGCGCGCCGGTGACGACACTGGCCAGGCCGGTCCGGGCGCCCTCGCCGACGCCCGCGGCCGACTCGATGTAGGTGGTGTTGGACGACACCGAACCGGCGCCGCCCGCCACCGCGCCGAGCGAGTCGACGAGCAGGATCTCGCGGGTGCGGGGCAGCGCGCCGTCCTCGCCGACCAGGCCGGCCTGGCGGCCCACGCCGACCATCGTGCCCATCGTGTCGAAGAAGTCCGTGATGAGCAGGGTGAAGACGAGCAACGCGACGAGCAGCACCGAGACGCGGCTGAACGCGCCGAACGGGTCGAACTCGGTGAAGAGCGTGAGCGGGTTGTGGAAGTCGAAGATCTTCTTCGGCATGACCGGCACGTTGAGCTGCCAGCCGCCCGGGTTCTTCGCCGACGCCGCCCCCGCCTTGGCCAGCGCCTCCACGATCACGGCCAGCACGGTCGTGCCGACGATGCCGATGAGGATCGCGCCCTTGACCTTGCGGGCCACCAGCGCGGCCGTCGCGAGCAGGCCGACGACGAACACGAGGATCGGCCACGAGGTGAGCGTGCCCCTGATCCCCATCTCCAGCGGCGGCCCCACGGCGACCCGGCGCACGAAGCCCGCGTCCACGAAGCCGATCAACGCGATGAACAGGCCGATGCCCACGCTGATGGCCGTCTTGAGCTGGGCGGGGATCGCGTTGAAGACCGCCACCCGGAAGCCGGTCAGCACGAGCAGGGCGATGATGACACCTTCGAGGAAGACCAGGCCCATGGCCTCCTCCCAGCTCATCACCCCGGCGATGTTGAAGGTGACGAAGGTGTTCAGCCCGAGCCCGGCCGCCATGGCGAACGGCACGCGGCCCACGACGCCCATGAGGATCGTCATGACGCCGGCCACGAACGCCGTCCCGGCGGCCACGAGCGCCACGTTCGGCGCCGACCCGTCGCCGATGAACTGCTTCTCGACGTCCTGGCCGTTGGCGATGATGATCGGGTTCAGCACGACGATGTAGGCCATCGTGAAGAAGGTGGCCAGGCCGCCGCGTACCTCTCGGGAGACCGTCGAGCCTCGTGCGGAGATTGCGAAGAATCTGTCAATAGCGGTAGTTCTGTCACTCACGGGCGAAGAGTGACAGCAGCGGCGTTCCGGTAAAAGTGCTGGTGATCGGATCGAGACCGGATTGGAAGCTAGGCTGGACCCGTGAAGCAGGAGTGGCACCCCGACCCTGAGCCGATCGAGACCAACGACACCGTGACCGTCGCCGTGGGCACCGGCCTGTGGGCGCTGGCGCTGGTCGTGCTGCTCGTGCTGCGTCCCGATCCGGCCCGCATGTGGTGGGTCTGGACGTGCGTCGCCGGCGTCGTCCTCGGCCTGATGGGCCTCTGGTACGTCCACCGGCGGGCCTCCCGGAGCTGACATCAGCGGCTCCCCGGGCTGACATTCGTCATGTCCCGGTCGTCCCCGAAGTCACCCCTAAGAGCTGTTTCCCGGCACTACCTGGGCGAGATCGGCAAGACCATGCTGATGGGCATGAAGAAGACCGCCCTCGTCTCCGCCCTCTGCCTGACCGCCCTCGCCGGATGCGCCGGCCCGACCGCGGCCGCCGGCTCGACCACCGCGACGACCACCGCGAAGACCGCGGCGGCGACGACCGCGGGAGCCGGGCAGGGAAGCGGCGCGATCGCCTGGAAGACCTGCACCGGCCTCACGGGCCCCGACGGCAAGCCCGCCGCCCCCGACCCGGCCCTCCAGTGCGGCACGCTCGCCGTGCCCCTCGACTACTCGAGGCCCGGCGGCAAGCGGATCGACCTCGCGCTGATCCGGATCAAGGCCACCGGCGACCGGCTCGGCTCCCTCGTCTTCAACTTCGGCGGCCCCGGCGGCTCCGGCGTCGACACGCTCGCCATGGCCGCCCGGGCGTTCGCCGCCCTCGGCACTCGCTACGACCTGGTCAGCTTCGACCCGCGCGGCGTCGAGCGCAGCGCCGGCGTCCGCTGCGGCGGCGACCTCGAGGCCATCCTCGAAGCGACCGACGGGGCGGGCGGCGACAAGGCGGTCAAGAAGTACGTGGCCGCGTGCAAGAAGGACTCGGGCAAGGTGCTGCCGTACGTCGGCACGGTCAACGCCGCCCGGGACATGGACCGGATCCGCGCCGCGCTCGGCGACGCCAAGCTCAACTACTTCGGCCTCTCGTACGGCACGCAGCTCGGCGCCGTCTACGCCACCCACTTCCCCAAGAACACCGGCCGGCTCGTCCTGGACGCCGCCTACGACCCGACGGGCACCTTCGCGGACCGGGCCGTCATCCAGGCCACCGGGTTCGCGAAGTCCTTCGACGCCTTCGCCAAGGACTGCGTCGCCAAGGGCTGCGACCTCGGCCAGGACACCGCCGAGGTGAAGAAGACCGTCCAGACGTTCGTGGACGGCCTGCGGGACAAGCCGCTCAAGGTCGGCAAGCGCACGCTCCCGCACGCGCTGGGCCAGCTCGGCGTCATCACCCCGCTGTACGCCAAGGCCACGTGGCCGGTGCTGGAGCAGGCGGTCGCCGCCGCCGTCAAGGGCGACGGCACCATGCTCCTCGCGCTGGCCGACACCTACACCGGACGCCGCGCCGACGGCACGTACGCCACCACGCTCACCAGCATGCAGGCGATCACCTGCGCGGACACGTCCGAGCGGCCCACCTCCGCCCAGGCCGCCGCGGTCAACCGCAAGATCAAGAAGATCTTCCCGATCCTGGCCATGAACGGCACGGTCGCGCCGTGCGCCCACTGGCCGGTCCGGGGAGACAACGAGGCCAAGCGGATCGACGCGACGGGCTCGGCGCCCATCATGGTGGTGGGCGCCAAGGGTGACCCGGCCACGCCGTACCGGTGGGCGGTGAGCCTGACGGCTCGGCTCAAGACGGGCTCGCTGCTCACGTACGAGGGCGAGGGGCACGGCGCCTACCTCAGCGGCAGCGCCTGCGTCGCGCAGCACGTCAACACGTACCTGCTGACGGGCAAGCTCCCGGCCCGCGACACGAGCTGCCCCGCCGCCTGACCTCCTGGTTCTCGCATCGGCCGGTGAGCGCGCCCCCGCGCTCACCGGCCGATCTACGCGTGCCCGGCCTCCGGGCGGAGGCCCGCGGACGCGGCCTCAGAGGCCCGACCGGGTCCTGTCCGGGAGATCCGGACTCTTATTTCCATTGGGTGGTGCACCAGGTGTAGCGCCGGGTCTTCGGGTGGACCTGGCAGGCCTTGAAGTCGATCCGGC
Organism: Nonomuraea sp. NPDC050691; assembly: GCF_040654455.1. Lineage (NCBI taxonomy): Bacteria > Bacillati > Actinomycetota > Actinomycetes > Streptosporangiales > Streptosporangiaceae > Nonomuraea > Nonomuraea sp. NPDC050691. Next base: position 7,977 of record NZ_JBFAIA010000049.1, on the reverse strand, counting down.
TGGCGGTCCTCGGGAACCAGCCCTTGAGTGTTCGACTCTTCTGGTTGCCGCAGGCCACCCAATTCTTCCAGCTGCTGTAGACCTTGCCGTCCATCCGGACGAGCGCGCCGATGCAGCGCCCGTCGGCCCGGTTGTCGGTGACCTCGGCGTTGATGTAGAGCTCATAGGGCGCTCTTCCATGCCACCAGACCCTGCCGTCGAAGACGCCGGGGAGCGTGAGTCGATCGAATCCCAGTCGAGCCCTTGCCTCGAAGTGGCGGCTTGGTGCGCCCGTGGTGGCCGCCTCGTCCTCTTCGGGCATGGTTTCCGTGACGGGCAGTTCCGGGGGGTTGTCGTATTCGGCGGGTATCGGGGGGTCGGTGAAGTAGCCGCGCATCGACACCTGGACGTGGGTGGTGCCCGGGCCGCGGTTGGTGACGGTCACACGTCCCTGGGAGTCGGGGATGACCAGGTCGAAGCCGGTGGTGCTCTCCGCCGCGTCGTAGTTGACGCTGGAGATGTCAGGGTCGCCGTCCTCGGCCGGGTAGGCGGTGAGCCAGCCCTTGTCCGTGGGCTGGCGAGCCTGGATGGTGAGCGCCGCCGAAGCCATGATCTTCTCGCCCAGGTCGATGCCCTGCGTGACGTCGAAGGTGACGGACTGGCCCGGGGCGAGGGCCTGGGTGCTTCCGCCCGGCACGCCGGTGCCGGTGAGGGTCTCGACGATGACCTTGGACGGGACGGCGGTGTACCCCGCGCCGCCCTCCTCCGCGGTGCCCCCGAAATAACCGCGGAGGGTGAGGGCTGCGTGGACCGGGCCGCTGCCGCGGTTCTCAAGGATCAGTTTGCCGCTGCCGGTCAGTTGGGCCACGGTGAAGCTGCTGTCGGTCTCGTCGGGGACGTAGTCCACTGTCGCCACGTTGCCGGCCGGCTGATCGGACGGGTGGAGGCTCAGCCAGCCTTTCTGGCCCTGGGACCAGGCCACGACGTTCAGCGCGACCGCGTTGACGCCGGTGGCCGGAATGCTCCGCTGTCCGGCGACGTCGATCGTCACCGACGAGTTGGCCGGGATGGGGATCGCCTCCCGGGCCGGGGAGCCCGTGACATGCCCGGGCCTGGTGTCGTAGAGGTACTCGGTTTCGACCGGGTAGTACTCGTTGCCCGCCTGGGTGTCGGCGGCGCTGAGGAAGTAGCCGCGGACCGCGACGACGATGTGCACCGGGCTGTCGCTGTTGTTGACGACGGACACCATGCCCGTACCGGTGAGGCGGGTGAAGTCCTCGCCCGTGACGTTCTCGCCCGGGTAGAAGGTCAGCGCCGACACGGTGGCCGGGACGTCAGACGGGTGGACGGTCAGCCAGCCGGCCTGCTCCGCTCCCACCACGGTGAGATTCAGGGCGACCGCCGACACCCCGGAAGCCGGCACCTCCGCCTGGCCGGCGACCCGGAAGGTGATCCGGCCCTTGCCCGGGACCTTGGCGGAGCCGACACCACCGGTCCCGTCGCGGGTGTCCGCGAGCACGGCCGGGGGCACGGCCACGAACTGGTTGTCCGCAGCCTCGTCGGCTCTGGCCGGCCGGGCCGACGAGAGCACCGCCATCAACGAGGCCAGCAGGACGAGGACGGTCGCCACCGCTGTGACGGCACGCCCGGGCGGGCGAGCAGGGACAGCATGCATACGTGCGCCTTTCGTAGTCGGTTCGCCGGATTGGTGAATCAGGCGAGGAAAGACGGCATCCGCGGACGCCTTCCCAACGGAAAGACGGCGCTTGTCGTGGTGCCTTCTCCCCGTAGGCCGTTGACGGTGAGGCGGCCGCCCAGTCCGGCGACCTCAGCCCGCCGGCCGCGCAGACGGGCCTCGAGCACCTCCGCCGACATCCCGGAGCCGTCATCGCGGACGGTCAGGCGCAGCCTGCCGGCAGCCACGGTGAGGGCGATGGACACGGTGCGGGCCGAGGGCTGCCGTTCCACCTCCTGCAGGACGTCACGGATCGTGCCATGGACGATCTCGGCGATCAGGGCGGGAAGCGGCTGTTTCGGCAGAGCCCATACCTCCACCGAGATCCCGCTCTGGAGCGACCATTCCGCCAGGTAGTCCGCCAGGGGCTGCGAGGCTGTCATACGAGTAGCTGCGCGGGATCGCTCACCACCGGCGCCATGCCTGCGAAGCGGAGCTCGTGCAGGGCCACTGGATCGCCTTCTTGCCCTCGCGCGCCTCGCCCTGCCCGATGGCGAGACACATGCCGGTGGCCCTGTTCCGAACCCGCTGCCGACCGTCGTAATCCCACTGCTGCGCCGGTCCGCCGTCCGTGCACAGCCACTGGATCGCGACCTTCCCCTGCTTCTTCTCGCCGCGCCCGATGGCCAGGCACAGCCCGGTCTTGGCGTTCACGAGCCGGTGGTCGGACCGGTGGATCCAGCGCTGAGACTTGCTCCCGATGCAGGGCCACTGGATCACCGGCTTGCCGGCCCTCACCTCTCCCTGGCCCACGGCCAGACACATGCCGGTCGCGCCGTTGACGTACTCCAGGCCGGGCGCGGCAGAGGCGACGGCGGCTCGCGCGGACGCGGCGGGCGACAGGGACAGCAGGGTCAGAGCGGTCACGACCACGGCGGCGGTCTTGGAACTCGTGCGCATGGGTGTCCTTTCACAGGTGGTCGATGGAAGGGGGATCACGAGGTGGGTCGCGATCATCAGCAGGCGCGGATCCCCGGCCTGCGAGCAGTCCGGGACGGGGTCATACGTGCGCGTGCCGGCTCCCCGCGGTTCTCGGCGGCAGGCGGTCCCATGACCGCTTGCCCGCCGAGGCCTGTGACACCAGGATCGTGACGGCAGGATTGTTCGGCACCCCTCATCAGGCAGGCAAACAAGGCTTTTCTCGGCGAATGGCTACTTTCTCGCCGCGATCGGCGAGCCGGGGTCCACCGTTGATGTGCTCAACGAGCGCGTCCGAACGTCTTCGTCGTCCAGCGGACGGAGTCCCGTATCGGTGGTGGGCCGTCGTGAAGGTCCGGTGCATCCGGCAGTGGGTATTCGGTCACCACGCTGTCGCAGGTGGCGGCGGCTGAGCGTCTGGCTTCCCCGCCGGGTTCTCCGGGTGACTGCCCAGTACGGCACGGTGAACGTCCTGGACGTTCAGCCCCGATGGGCGCCCCCTCGCGGTCACATGGCGACCTGGGACGTCACGAACGGCCGCGGCATCGGCGCATTCCGCGTCCGAAGCCAGGGAGCCGACGGAGTCAGGTCCTCGACCGTCTCCCCCGACGGCAGGACCGTTGCCTTCATCCCGCTCAACCCGGACCCGCATGACAGAGAGGCGCTCGACGACCTGGAGCTGCGGCTCTCGTCGTCTCATCCGACGACGGGACGTTATATGAGATCACCGTCGATCCGGGCCCCGCCACCACCAGGCCGGAGCGGGGCGGGCCGCCGTGATGGCTCACGGCGGGGTTCCCGGCCCGCCCAGCGAGCCGCGTGCCGTGCCGAGGCCCGGACCGAAGAACGGCAGAGCACGCGCTGGGCCGAGAGGCCACCAGGGGCGCTCCGACCGGGCGGGCCGGAGCGCCGGGACATGTCAGGACAGGTCGGCCTCGGCGAGCAGGAGGGGGACGGCGGACGGGTCACGCAGGAGTGCGGCGACCGCGAGCCGGTCGTTCCACTGCCCCGTCGCCCAGGCCAGCCCGCGCGCCAGCCCCTCGACCCCGGTGCAGTGGACCATGCCCTCGAAGTAGCGCCACGCGCAGGCCACCCCGTCGACCAGCAGCTTCTCGTGCTCCACGTACGTCTCGGGCGCCGTCGGCAGCAGGGAGCGCACCTCGGGCGGCACCGGCCGGGTCTCCCCCACGGAGGTGACCTCCCCGCTGGTCAGCTCGCCCGCCAGCGGCAGGTCGAGCAGCTCCGACAGCGCCTCGGCCATGTCGTACGAGGCCAGCACCAGGGGACGGTCCGTGACGAGCTGGAGCAGGTCGGGCGCCTCCACCACCACGGCGTCGTCGGCGGCGGCCACCACGATGTCGCCGCGCAGCACCGCCCGCACCCGCGAGGGCGGCTCGACCCGCGCCGGGTCGACCGTCGCCAGGGCCATCCACAGCGCCCGCAGCTGGGCCCGGTCGACCTCGACGGACGCGTCGGCCATCAGGTCGAGCAGCTCCTCCGGACCGCCGTGGGAGGCGAGCAGCTCGGGCAGCGTGGTGCGTACCCCGAGCATGGCCAGGGCGCCCTCGTCGAGCCCGGCCGGCGCGTCGGCGTACAGGCCCTGGAGCAGCGGGTCGGCGCCGGGCAGCCGCAGCTCGCGCGGCCGCCGCCCGTCCAGCACGGGATGGTTGGACAGCCACCACGCCGTGTAGGACGGCACCTCGACGCCCTCGACGCGCAGCGGGTGGAGCGCGGCCCGCAGCGGCGGCCTGGCCACCAGCGCCAGCGCGGCCGGCCAGTCGGCGACCAGCTCCAGGTCGCGCACCGCCGCGAACTCCGGCACGACCGGCGGCACGTCGAGGTCGGGCAGCAGGTCGAGGACGTGGTCGAGCCAGTCGTCCTCGCCGTCGAGGTCGTGGTCGCAGTCGTCGTGGTCGAGCAGCACGTCGGAGTCGTGGACCACGGCGAACCCGTCGAGCACCCCGGCGGCGGCCAGCACGCGCGAGCCGTAGGTCTCCTCCAGCTCGGCCGCGGCCACACCGAGGTGGCCGCCGGGCTCGACGAGCCGGGCCAGCGCGCCGTCGGCCAGCATGAGCTCGCCCGCGGGGTACAGCTCGCCGTCGGTGGCGGGCAGGGCCAGCTCCGCCAGCCACGGCGCCTCGCCGGGAGCCAGGCCGGCGGCCTCGACGAGCGACAGCACCGCTCGGGCCACGGGCTCGGGATCGGGGCTGTCGAGCGACTGGGAGACGGCCTCCCTGGTGAGCGGGTCCTCCAGGATCGTGCGCGGCGTGGCCTCGGCCGCCCCGAGTCGCAGCAGCGCGGGGTGGGCGGCCTCGGGGTGGACGATGCGCAGGCCCAGCGGCGTCAGGTCCAGCCCCGCTCCCGCCGAGCCGCCGGGAGCGCCCGAGCCGCGGTCGCCCCATCCGGACCCGCCGCCGGAACCGGCGGCACCGGCCGAGCTCCCTCCGCCCGAGCCGCCCAGGTCGAGGATGAGGGTGCCGCGCGGGCCGCGCACCAGGCGGCCGTCGGCCAGCGGCACCGGCAGCGCCCCGAGCGACTCGGGGTCGTCGGCGGGCAGCACGTCGTACAGCGAGCGCCACCACGACGGCTCGCGCCCCTCCACGGCCTCGCCCGACAGCAGGTCGACGACCTCGGCCAGCTCCACCCGGCGCACGCCGAGCGAGGCCATGGCCGGGTGCCGGGCGGGCCAGCCGGTCGGCAGCAGGCCGGGCACGAAGTCGGCGACGGCCGCCAGCAGCTCGCCGGAGCCCGCCACCACGGCCGCCTCGCGGCCCGCGACCACCCAGCCGTCGCCCTCGCGCTCCGGCGCCGGGTGCTCGACCTGCCACTCGGCGTCGGGCTCGTAGACCTCGGCGTCCGCGAACGACGGCGTCTGCACGGCGGGCGCGGGCGCGGACAGGGCGGGCAGCAGCGGCGTGCCCGGCAGCCGGCGCAGGATGGCCCGGCGGATGCGGGCGTCGAGCTCGCCCTTGCCCATGAGCGCGGGCACGAGGTCGAGCAGCGCGGGCGTGCGCGGCAGCTCCTGGAGCAGCCGGACGTAGGCGTCGGCGGCCCGCTCGACCAGGAAGTCGGTCAGCGGCCCCTTGGCGACGTGGCGCCGGTCGGTGGCCATCGGGAACGAGGCGATGAGCAGCGCCGGCAGGTCGAGCGGCTCGTCGCTGGGCGTCGGCGCGTGGACCACGGGCGGCACCGTGCCGGGCAGCGGCCTCGGCTCCCCGACGCCCCCCGACCCGGCCCCGCTGGGGGCCGCCACGGGCACGGCCCAGCGGACCGACCAGTACGGCCGGGCGCGCTCCTCGGTCGGCCGGTCGGCGAACAGCTCGGCCACCTGCTCGGGCCCGAAGTCGCCCGCGTCGGACACCACGTGCCAGCCGTCGGCGGCCACCGTGCGGGTCGCGCCGTCGACGTCGATCTCGATCGCGGTCAGGGCGGGCATGCCGAGCGGCAGCGCCGGGCTGGTCTCCTCCAGCATGCGGCGTACGGCAGTGACCGCCGCCTCGTCGCGCAGCGGGAGGCGGACGAGCGTGTCGAAGCCCTCCGGCACCTCCAGCGGCCCGGCGGCGAACGGCAGACGCAGCAGGGGCACGTGGCCGGCGCGGGAGACCAGCTCGTCGGCGAGCGCGGGCGTCTGCGACACCAGCGCGGCCGTCTCCGCCCGCGACCAGCGGACGGCGCCCGTCTCCCGCGAGCCGACGGACGGCTCGTCGCACACCGACACCACCGCGGCGAACCCGACGCCGAACCGGCCCGCGGTGCCCGTCTCGCCCCGCTTGCCGGAGACCCGCAGCGTGGACAGGCTCTCCACGCCGGTCGCGTCGAGCGGCGCGCCGGTGTTGGCGGCCGTCAGCACGCCGTCGCGCAGGGTCAGCCGGAGCACTCCCGGCACGCCGGCGCGCAGGGCCGCGTCGGCGGCGTTCTGGGCGAGCTCGACGATCAGCCGGTCGCGGTAGCCGCCGAGGGCGAAGTCCTCCTCGGCGTTGGCATCCTCGCGGAAACGGGCGGGCGAGGCCGTCCAGGCGGCGAGCACGGCGGCCCGCATCCGGTCGGTGCCGAAGGTGTCGGTCATGGATCACGATCCTGGTTGGGAGTAGGGGGCCACCGTAGGTTAGCGGCCCTCACCGACACTCCCGGTCCCGTGGACGATCACGGGACCGGAGCCGCCGGGGCGGCTCAGGAGTGGCCCGGCTCCTCAGAGGCCGGCTCGTCCGCCGCCCCCTTCTCCTCGTCCTGCTCCTTCACGCCCTGCTCGTCCTCGATCAGGTCGTAGCCGAGGTCATCGAGGATCGGCGTGGCCTGCTCGACCGGCGGCGGCATGACCGCCGCCTCGGAGTGGGCCCCGCACCCGTGGTCGGCGGCCACCACCTTGCCGTCGTCGGGGGCGTACTCATTCGCGCAGACCCCGAACATGTGCCGGAGCCCACCCGCGAGCAGCCAGTAGAAGCCACAGGTGGAGCACTGCGCGGGAGCGGCGTGTGCGATCGGAGTGTGCGGCCCGTGCTCGCCCGAGTGCCAGCGCCTGGCAGCTTGGTCCTTGCCGATGGCCGAGAGCACACGTGCCCGGCCCAGGCCGTACTCGAAAACCATCTGGCGATCGACGTCTTCGTCGGTCTCGGTGAAACCCGGCTCCAGCCGGTCGTCGTCGTCCGAGGTCGGCAGCAGGTCGCCCACGCCGAGGTCGCCGGGGCGCAGCCGCTCGCTCCACGGCAGCCACTCGGGCGCGAGCAGGGCCCCCGCGCCGGGCAGCAGGACGGCCTCGCTCACCGTGACCTTCTTCGCGCGGGAGGCGCGGGTGACGGTGACCGCCCAGCGCCAGCCCCGGTAGGCGCGGTCGAGGCAGGCGAAGTAGTGAGTGACGACCCGGTCGCCCTCGGCCTCGAAGCCGAGGTGCTCGCCGGGCTCGCCGGGTCGCGCGAGCTCCTCCGCGGCGGCGCGCGCCAGGTCGACCGCGGCGGCGCAGGCCTGGTCGGGGGCGGAGACGCGGGTCCGGGTGCGGCTCATCGGACCGCCTCCGCCGAAAGGTGCTGTTCGCTCACACCTCATTCTCACCCATGACCGGACCTGAAGGTGCCGACTGCGCGGATCTCCCCAGGCGAACCCGGTTTCTGTCCGGGCCGTGAGCGATGTTCGGCAAAAGATGTCGATAGCGCCGGAAGACCCAACGGTGAACCGTGATCGCCCGGCAGCCGACGTCCATCGGGTATGACTGGTAACCGTGGAGGGTGGCTGGGACAGGGCGCGGCGGGTCTCGCGGCGCGTCGGGCTTCGCGCCGTCCGCGACCAGTGCGGAGGCGGTGACGACCTTGAACGTGGACCCGGGCGGGTACTTGCCGAGCAGCGCCCGGTTG